>DATABW010000219.1:0-4737 GCA_036259375.1 Woeseiaceae bacterium | reverse complement strand
CTCACCAGCCCGATCACCTTGTCGTCCTCGATCACCGGGGCGTGGCTGATGCCGCAGCGTTCGAACAGCCGCGCGCAATGCCGGATGTTCATGTCCGGCCGTACCGAGATGACGGGCTTCGCCATGATCTCGTACGCATTGACGCGCTCGGGCGAGCGGTCCTTGGCTATCACCTGCTTCGCGATATCCGAGAACAGGACCATTCCATACTCGTCGTTCTCGTAGCGCTTCTCGACGATCAGGCTCGTGGCGCCGACGCGTTTCATGATGCGCATGGCCTCCATCACGTCGATACGTCCATCGACCATCGTCACGTTCTCGCGCATCACCTGGCGCACCGTGATCTCGGCTGTCTTCTTCATGTTCATAATTTGTCCTCTACCACTGGCGTCAGCTCCTCGGCCTGGCGCACGATGCCGACTGCGTCCTCCACATCAATCTGTACCGCAATGCCCGTTCCCGGCTTTGAGTCGAATTCCCCGACATCGCGGATATGTTCGAGAATCCGCCGGCTGAGATGCTCTTCGACGAGCATCAGCAGCACGTCCCTCTGCGCCGTCAGTGACATCCCGAGAAAGCTCACCTGCTTGTTCAGGCCTTCTCCTCGTGCATGACTGATAACCGTGCAGCCGGTCGCGCCGGCCTCGCGAGCCGCGTCCATGACGGACTTCGTATGGCGGTCCTCGACGAAAGCGACGAGCAGTTTGAAATGCATTGCGATTCTCCTGGATTTCAGACTTGGGGCGGGTTTTCCGTGCGGCGGCGTAGGATACGCTTTTCGAGGAAGGCCGTGACCTGCGCGTAGGCAAGCACCGTGATGACCGGGTACACGCACGCAAGCGCGAGCAGTCCGAAACCGTCCTGCAGCTCGCTGCGCCCGGGCACCTGGTTGGCGAGCGCGAGGCCCAGTGCAGTGACGACCGGCACGGTCACGGCGGAGGTGCTGACGCCGCCTGAGTCATAGGCGAGGGGTACGATGACGCGGGGTGCGAACACGGTCTGGACAATGATAACGGCATAACCGGCAGCCATGCACCAGTGCAGGGGAATGCCGGCGGCAATGCGGATGCAGCCGATCGTGACGCCCGCGGCGACACCGAGGGCGGCGGCTACGCGCAGGCCCCAGGCGTGGATGGCGCCGCCTGACAGCTCGCTCACCCGGCTGGCGATCGCGAGCAGGGCGGGCTCGGCGATCGCGGCGCCGAAGGCAATCGCGAAGGCGAAGGCGAAGATCAGGTAGTAGTCGGTCCAGTGCGAGCCGGCCTCCGGCAGGTCGGCCACGCTGACCGCCACCAGCTGGTCGACCATGATCCGGCCGATCGGGAACAGGGCCTTTTCGAGACCCAGAAGGAAGATGGCGAGGCCTACCAGTATGAACAGGAACCCGACAGCGAGCTGGGCGGGGTTCGCCAGTTCCCGCCGCAACACGACGTAATGGAAAAACAGCATGAACGCGGCGATCGGCACGATGCTCATCGCCGTGTCGATGACATTGGAGAGAAGATCGAGAATCAGATCCACGCGAGCAGTGTCCCGTAAAGCATGACGAAGATCATCGGCGTGAGGAGAATAGCCGCGATCATTCCGAAGCCGTCAGTCAGCGGATTGCGATCGGCCAGGGAAGAGGCGAGGCCGATGCCGAGCGCCGTGACCAGCGGCACGGTGATGACCGACGTCGTAACGGCGCCGGAGTCATAAGCGATTCCGACGGCCTCGGAAGGCGCAAAGAACGTGAAGGCGATCACGATGGCGTAGCCGCCGATGATCATCTTCGGCAGCGACCAGCCGAGCACGATGCGAGTCACGCCGAGCACCAGCGCAACCCCGACCGAAAAAGCCACCGTCAACCGCAGGCCCAGCGTATAGCGCGAGCGCGCCAGGTCCGAGTCCGCAATGGAACCGGCGGCCGCAGCCGTTTTCGCCGCCTCAGTCGCCACGGCGGTGAGTGCCGGTTCCGCGACAGCGGTGCCGAAGCCGAGCAGGAAAGCGAAAGCGAGGAGCCACAGGAAGCTGCCCTTGCTGGCCAGCGCATAGGCCAGCGAGTCGCCGACGGGGAACAGGGCGATTTCGAGCCCGTAAACGAAGATCGTGAGGCCCACCACGACCAGCACGGCGCCTTCGAACAGGACCTGCAGGTCCGCGATCGGGCGATCGAGCACCACGGCCTGGAAGAAAAGAATGACGAGAACCACTGGCGAGAGATCCCGGATACCGCCCCAGGCCATGCGCCAGAACAGCTTCATGCCTGCAGGCGAAACAGGTTTTTGCTGTTCCTCGTCGCTGCTTCCGCGACAACTTCTTCCGGTTCAGAGAGGCAGGATGCCACGACGCGCAGCACTTCGCGCAGGTACATCGGTTCGTTGCGCCGCGTTCTCGGCCGTGGCTTCAAGGTCCGGGGCAGCAGGTAGGGCGCATCGGTCTCGATCATCAGCCGATCGAGCGGAATCTCCGCCGCGGCCTGCCGCAGCGCGAGTCCCCGCCGTTCGTCACAGATCCAGCCGGTTATGCCGATGTAAAGACCCAGGTCCAGGTATTCACGAAGGACGCGGGCGTCGCCCGTGAAGCAGTGCGCTACCCCGCCGGCCAGACCGCCCATCATCGGCTCGAGGATTCCGAGGAAGTCGTCGTGCGCGTCGCGCTGGTGCAGGAACACCGGCAACCTGCATTCAGCAGCCAGCTCGAGCTGCGCCCTGAAAGCCGTCCGCTGTGCGTCGCGCGGCGAAAAGTTGCGGAAATAATCGAGGCCGCACTCGCCAACGGCGACGACCGGCGCGCGATCGCACAGGCTCCGCAAGGACCGCGCAGCATCGTCGCTCCAGTCGCTGGCATGGTGCGGGTGCACGCCGGCGGTCGCGAAAAGCACTCCCGGGCGCGCATCGGCCAGGTCCGCGGCCTGCTCGCTCGCTTCGACGGTGCTGCCGGTAACGATGAGGCGCGTGACGCCGCACTCGGCGGCACGCCCGATGACCTCGTCACGATCGGCATCGAACGAATCGTGCGTGAGATTGGCGCCGATGTCCACGAGCTCTACCATTTGGCTGTTTTTCCCCGACCGCTTGTCAAGCGGCCAAGGTTACCTGTTGCCGCCGCGCCGGCAAAGGCGGCCGATGCCTTCAACCATTTGTGCCCGCGAGGCATCCAAAGAGAACCAGGCACCTACTACGGGAACATTCTCATGCAGAAAAATCGCAGGTCTTTATCGTTCGTCGCGGGCCTCGCCGCACTCATGCTGTCAGGCGAGGCACCGGCGTTCGACTTCAACGAGAACGTCGACATCGAAGCCGGCAGTGAATCCGGCGGGGAGTCCACCGTCAACGGCAGCATCGACGTGGGAAGCGATGCAATCGTGAACGGCGCGTTGGAGACAGTGAACGGCAGCATCCGTATAGAGAGGAACGCGCAAGTGGGCAACGTGGAGACGGTCAATGGCCGGATCCGCCTGGCGGCCGGGGTGACGGCCGAGGAAGTCGCCAGCGTCAACGGCAGTATTTCGCTGGACGAGCAAGCGACCGCTGACAGCGTTTCCGTGGTGAACGGGAAGATCCGGCTGGAACCGGGCGCGCAGGTCGCGAGCGGCGTCGGGAACGTGAATGGCGAGGTCGTGATTACCGGCGCCGAGATCGGCGGCGATCTCTCCACCGTCAACGGCGACGTGACCCTGACGGAGAACGCGCGGCTGCGGGGCAATCTCGTGGTCGAGGAGCCGGACGGCCTCAACTGGAACGGCGACCGGCGCGAACCCCGCATCGTGATCGGACCGGGCGCGCGGGTGGATGGCGAAATCGTGCTGGAGCACGAGGTGGAGCTGTTTATCAGCGAGACGGCGGAAGTCGGCGGCGTTACCGGCGTCATGAGCATGGACGACGCGGTGCGGTTCAGCGGCGATCGGCCATAGGGTTTTTTCGCGCAGTACCGCGCCTCGCCGCGGGGTCGGCGGCGTGCAGAGCAGGGCCCGGCGGGCGCTTCGTTTTGCCGCCGAAGGCCGTAGAATACCGGCATGCGAGCACCGCCACCTCAACTGCCGCTGTTCCCGGACGGCAACGATTCCGGGCACTTACCGGGATTCTCGGTGCGCAAGAGCACGCGGGCCAAGCGGCTCACGATCAAGGTGTTTCCGCGGGGGCGGGTCGAGGTGGTCGTGCCGCACCGGACCCGCGCCGCCGACGTGCAGGCGTTCGTCAACGAGAACGCGACGTGGATCCGTGATGCCCGCAGCGCCTTCGCCGTCGAGCATTCCCCCGAAGCCTTCGCGCTGCCCCGGAAGATCCCGCTGCCGGGTATCGGAAGGACAGCCGACGTCGAGTACCGGCACAAGCCCGGCGCAAAGACGGTGCGCGCGCGCTCGACCGCGTCCGGAGTCGCCCTTTCCGGGCGCGTGGACGACGAAGCCCTGTGCGTGGCGGCGCTGCGTCGCTGGCTCTGTTCCGCCGCCCGGACCGAGTTCGAGCCGAGGCTGCGGACCCTCTCCGCGACGATGCGCACGCCCTACACGCGGATGCAGGTGCGCGCGCAGCGCACCTGCTGGGGCAGCCGCAGCTCCTCCGGCACCGTCAGCCTCAACTTCTGCCTCCTGTTCCTGGAACCGGAGCTGGTCCGCTACCTGATGATCCACGAGCTGGCCCACGGCCGCCACATGAACCATTCCAGGCGCTTCTGGAACCTCGTGGCCCGCTTCGAACCCGCCTGGGGCCGCCTCGACCGGGCGCTGACCGACAGCTGGCGCGCCGTACCGCCCTG
>DATABW010000218.1:0-11341 GCA_036259375.1 Woeseiaceae bacterium | reverse complement strand
GTCGACTTCTCCGGGCGCTGGGTGCTGCGCACGGACGCCGAGATCGAGCAGCGCCGCCTGAACGAGGCCATCCGGCGCACGGACGGGGTCGACAGCGGCCCGATCCTGCAGCCGGCCGACGTGCGGCGCGACGGTTACCGGGGGAGGAGGCGGGATCACGGCGGGCTCGTGCACGTGTTCCTGGAACACGGGCGGCAACTCAGGATCACGCAAACGGCTTCGGCCATCTTCATCAGCTTCGATCGGGCCGTCGTCGAGGAATTTCGCTTCGGCGAGAACCGCAAGGTGTCGGTGGGGCCGGTTGTCGCCGATCGCGTGTCGGGCTGGGACGGTGACGCGTACGTCGTGGAGACGCTGGACGAGAAAGGAATGAAACTCACCGAGCGTTTCGATCTCGTCGGGAATGGAGACACGCTGCGCCGCACGATCGTGCTGCGCGCACGCAACCACGACTCCGTCACTGTCGTGCAGGCATTCGACAGGGTCGAGCCTTCTTCTTAGGAGATCGTAGCAAGAGCGACGGGACCCGTGCCCCCCGTGAGACGGGCTCCTACAGCTCGGCCAGGGACTCGTAGTTCGTCAGCGTCGCGCGCACGTGGACCTTGCCGTCGCGGCGCTGCTCGATGACGACAGGCAGGTAATCCAGCTCCTGTGCGCACCACAGCACCGTGACGCGCGAGGAATCTTTCTCGCCATGCTGGATGCCGATGACGTCGAAAGTACCATAGGGGACCTTGACCGTACGCGAGCCGATGTTCTTCACTTCGAGGTGCTTGAGCTCGTCGCCGTCCAGCATGATGTACTCATCGCTCGCGCCACCGTTCAGCAGGTCGAGCATGAGCTGGTACTGGATGGACACACGATCGTGCACGCGGCCGTCCAGCTCGAATTCGATCGGCTGGCCGTCGACCGTCCCCTCCACGGCATGCTCGCTCCAGTCGAAATCGAAGCTCACGGACTGGTCGTCGGTGGAAAGTGTGTCGACGGAACGGTACTGCTCCGGACGCACGCCGCGCTCGTCCGTCAGGAAATACGAACTCTCCTGGATCGCGCCGCGCGCCACCAGCTTCGACAGCCCCTTCGGTTCGATCACGGAGTTGGCCATGAAACCGGAATCCACGGCCGTCACGACCGTCGCGAGCCTGCCGTTCAGGATCGAAATCTCGACGTTGTATTCGACCTTGTGCGGCTTCAGCGTCACCGGCGCGGGCGCTGCCTCGACGGCCGACATCGGCAGCAGCAGGAAACAAAATCCGGATAGCGCGCGCACACGCACGTCAATGACCTTTTCCGCGCTGGAGGGTCTCTTCCGAGGCAGCCATCAGCGACATTATCGACTGCTCCATTTGCAGCCGGAACTCCTCGATGCGGGCCAGCGGCGTGTCCGCCGGAACGGGCATCGGCTCGCCGACGGCGAGCACCACGCGCGAGAACGGCTTCGGAATCATGAAGTGGTCCCAGCGATCGAGATACCAGGCCCGATCGGCAGCACACGCCAGCGGCACCAGCGGAACGCCGGCGATGCGCGCCATCAGCACGGCACCTGCCTTGAACTCGTATTTCGGGCCGTTCGGTCCGTCGGCGGTGGTCACGATCGACACGCCGCGGCGCAGCGCCTCCCGCATGTCCCGCAGCACGAGCGCACCCGTCTGGTTGGCAGAGCCGCGGATCACCTCCGCTCCCCAGGCGCGCGCAATGCGCGCCGGCACTTCGCCGTCGACCGACGCGGAAACGAGAAAGCTGGCGCGGAAACCCTTTTCGATCCAACGGCGGATCACGTTCGTGCAGAGCACGTGATGCTGATGCCAATAGCAGGGCGCGTACACGCGGCCATCCGTGGCAATGCGTTCTGCCACCTCTTCGCCGATGACCCTCTCCACGCGGTAGCTCCACCACAGGAGGCGCATCACGGCTCGCAGCAGCGGCAGGCCAAGGAAGTAGTACGCGCGGCGGGTTGGCGACATCCGGCGCTGCGACGACGTGCTGCGCCTCGCTTCGACGTCCTCAAAACGCGAGCGATCTGCTTCGGCTTCGTAGTCGGGCTTTACGGCGTTTTCCGGCATCGGGTTCCGCCCGGGGATTATCGCGCATGGAGTGACTGTGCCGAAACGGGCATGAACTGCGGATGAACCGTCCGGCCGGCGGCGAATGAGTTTGCAGTATCGATTGCGCGCCGGTCAATGTAATATTGCGCCTCTGCCGCCGTCCCCTTCCGAAGAAACGCTCCAAATTCATGACATTAGCCAGCTCAAGAGACCGTCGGCCGCCGGGTCCGGACGCGCCGGTCCGGCTGGGCATCGACCCGCAGACCCTTGAAACGCTCGAAGCGGCACGGCGCGAGTACGGCGACATCGTTGCGTTTCGCGGAGCCGGCGGACGCTGCGCGTACTTCATCAACGATCCTGCCGAAATCCGCCGCATCCTGGTACGGCAACACGAGCGTTACCGCAAGGGCCCCGGCTTCGAGCGCGTGAAGATGCTGCTCGGCAACGGCCTCATCGTCAGCGACGGCGATGCCTGGCGCCGCTCGCGCACGATGATCCAGCCTGCGTTCAGCCGCGCCAATGTTCACCGGCTCATCGGATTGATGAAGCGCTGCACGCTGGAACGCGAGCGCCGCTGGACGGAGATCGCTCAGGAAGGCGGCACGATCAACGTGACGCAGGAGACGAGCGATTTCGCGCTCGAGCTCATACTGCGCGCCATTTTCGGACCGGATTACGAAACGCACATCGTCTCCGGCGGTGACAATCCTTTTGCTTTCCTGAGCCAGGACCCGACACGCGATCTCCGGGTGGTGCTGCAGCTGCGCGAACTACGCGAGCTGCTGCTTCGCATCGTTGACGGGCGCCGCGGATCGGAGGTCAACGACGGCTACGATTTTCTCTCCGTGTACATGAGCGCGCGCGACAAGAACGGGCAAGCCTTCACGGATGAGGAGCTGCTCGACGAGCTGATGAACCTGATCGTCGCCGGGTACGAGACCTCGGCCGGCACCTTGAACTGGGCGTGGTACCTGCTGGCCGGCAACCCGGACGTGCATGCACGGCTCGCGAGGGAAGGGGCAGGCAAGGTCCCGACGGCGGATGCCGTCGACGAAGAGAGCCTTTCGCAGCTGCCCTATACGCTCGCGGTGCTGGAAGAGACCCTGCGCCTGTATCCCCCGGTATGGCTGTTCACGCGCCGTGCGGAAGCGGACGACGCGCTCTCCGGGTACGACCTGCCGGCGGGCACCGACGTGTACCTGTCGCCCTACGTCCTGCACCGGACCGGCGAATACTGGCGCGAGCCCGATCGCTTCGATCCCGGCCGCTTCGGCCCGGACTCCGGGATGAAGAAGGGCGAGCGGCCGTACTTTCCCTTTTCGCTCGGTCCGCGACGTTGCCTGGGCGAGTACTTTTCGTTCCTCGAAATGAAGACTCATCTCGGCCTGCTGGCGCAGCGGTTCGTCATGTCCCGCACGGGCGAGCCGCCGGGTCTCGATCTCGGCATCAACCTGCGTACCAGGCGGGACATCCACCTGCAGCCCGCGCTGACTGCTCCGGCATGACGGCGTCGTACCCCAACCTCACGGCCGTCCTCCGCGACGCTGCAGGGCACGACCGGTCCATTCGCTTCATCAGCGGCGAGCAGGACGAGTCGGTGCTGTCGACTGCCGACCTGTGGCGGCGCGCAAACGCACTGCTGGCAGACCTGCAGCGGCGGGGCATGCAGCCGCGCGACGAGCTGGTGATCTTCACCAAGTCGAACGAGAGCTTCACGATAGCGTTCTGGGCCGCCGTTCTCGGGGGCATCGTCCCGGTGCCGGTAGCGGTCGGCATCAGTGACGAACACCGCCTGAAGCTCGTCCGGATCCTGCGCCAGCTCAAGCGCGCGCGGCTGTTCACGGAGCCGCCACTGCGCGACCGGCTGTCCGCTTTCGCCGGCGAGCGCTCGATGAGCGATATCACGGAAAAGCTCGATGAAGCCGTCTTTGCCGATGCGAACGGCGGTGGGGAAGGGGAGCTGTACGTGCCGGGCGACGACGACATCGCCTTCATCCAGTACTCGTCCGGCTCGACGAGCGACCCAAAAGGCGTGTGCCTCACGCATCGCAACCTGGTGGCGAACATTCGCGCGATCGTCGAGGGCACCGCCTGGGGCGGGCGGGACACCAGCCTGAGCTGGATGCCGCTGACGCACGACATGGGTCTCATCGGGTTTCACCTGAGCGTGCTCGCCGCCGGGATGAACCATGCCGTCATGGACACGGACCTGTTCGTGCGGCGCCCTTTGCTGTGGATGAGCAAGGCCGCCGAGCTCGGCGCGACGCAGCTGTGCTCACCGAATTTCGGTTACAAGCACTTTTTGAAGCAGTTCGAACGCAAGGGCATCGCCGATCTCGACCTGTCGGCGGTGCAACTGATCATGAACGGCGCGGAGCCGATCTCGTGGGACCTGTGCGAGCAATTCCTGTCGGCACTGGCGCCTTACGGCCTCCGGCGTTCAGCCATGTTCCCCGTGTACGGACTGGCCGAAGCCACCGTGGCCGTCAGCCTGTCCGAGCCCGGACGCGAATATTCGCGTATCGTGACCGATCGGCACGGGCTGCGCATCGGCGAGCCTTACCGGCCGGCGAGCGCGGGTGACGCGGACGCCGTCAGTTTCGTCAAGGTCGGCAGGGCCGTACGGGACTGCGTTATCCGCATCGCCGGCGATGACGACGAGCCGCTGGCGGACGGGACCATCGGCAACATCCAGGTAAGCGGGACCAGCGTGACGAACGGCATCTATGGCGACCCGGACGCGGACGCGGCACTCTTCACCGCGGACCGCTGGCTGCGCACCGGCGACGTCGGCGTGATCGCAGACGGTCAGCTCGTGATTACCGGCCGGTCCAAGGACATCATCATCGTCAACGGCCAGAATTACTATCCGCACGACCTCGAGGAAATCGTCGCGAAGGTCGACGGACTCGATCTCGGCAAGGTGGTCGTGGCCGGTGCGAGCCGCGGCGGCGCGCGGACAGAGGAGTTGCTGGTTTTCCTGCTGTACCGGCGGGAGCTCGATGCGTTTCGACCGCTCGCCGAAGCGGTTCGCGCGGCGCTCGGCACGCAGGCGGGCCTCGAGGTCGACCATGTCGTGCCGGTGACGCGGATCCCGAAGACGACGAGCGGCAAGGTACAGCGTGGCCGGCTGGCCGCAGCTTATGCGGACGGAGAGTTCGACGAGACACTCGCTGCTATCGAAGCCCCGGCGGCCGGCGCAGCGGGAGCCGCCGGCGAGAACGATCCGCTGGTAGCCGAGCTGCTGGCGACCTGCCGTGAATTTGCCAAAGACCGACCCATCGGCGCGGACGATAACCTCTTCGAAGTGGGCGTCAGTTCGTTGACCCTGACCGAGATTGTGCTCGCAATAGACGAGAAGCACCCGGGACGCCTGGACATCAGCGACCTGTTCGATTACCCGACGGTTCGCGAGATCGCGCGATTCCTGCGCCGCTGACGGCGTAGCGCAGCGCGACACCACAGGACATATACATGACATACGCCCGAATCGCCGCCACCGGCGGCTACCTGCCCGAACGCATCATGACGAATCGGGAGTTCGAGGACTTCATCGACACCACCGACGAGTGGATCCGTTCGCGCTCCGGTATCGAGAGCCGGCACATCGCGGCCGACGATGAAACCACCTCCGACATGAGCGTGGCGGCCGCGAGGCGCGCCCTGGACTCATCGGACATCGATCCCGGGGAGATAGACCTCATCGTAGTGGCGACCACGACGCCCGACAAGGTGTTCCCCAGTACCGCCTGCATCGTCCAGCGGCGCCTGGGGATCCGCAACACGCCTGCCTTCGACGTGCACGCGGCATGCTCGGGTTTCATCTTCGCGCTCGACGTGGCGAACCGCTACGTCGCGACCGGCGGCTCCCGCTGCGCGCTCGTGATCGGCGCCGAAACCTATTCGCGCATCATCGACTGGACGGACCGCACGACCTGTGTCCTTTTCGGTGACGGGGCAGGGGCGGTGGTGCTGCGGGCGTCGGACGAACCGGGCGTGCTGTCGGCGCATTCGCGTTCCGACGGCCGCTTCGAGGAGTTGCTGCACGTGCCCTCCGGCATCTCGTCGGGCTACGACGAAGTCCGGGCCGGGGAAGCCTACATCCGGATGAAAGGAAACGACGTGTTTCGGCGGGCGGTCAGCACGCTCGGTTCGATTGCCGAAGAGACCCTGGCCGTCAACAACGTATCCAAAAACGAGATCGCCTGGCTCATTCCGCACCAGGCCAACCTGAGGATCATTGCCGCCGCGGCCAGGAAGCTCGACCTGCCGATGGAGCGCGTGGTGGTGACCGTCGACCGCCACGCCAACACCTCCAGCGCGTCGATACCGCTGGCGCTGGACGTGGCGGTCCGCGACGGCAGGATCAAGCGCGGCGAACTGCTGCTGCTGGAGGCTTTCGGTGCCGGCTTCACCTGGGGGTCGGCGCTGGTCCGCTACTGATCCGGTTTCTCAGGCATATTACATAAGTTGCTGATCTGACGACGCTTGTCATGCGGATTTTCCGTGACCGGCTTCACATTTTCCTCGCCACGAGCGGCCCTATACTGGTGCCGAGCCGTCGCAGGACGGATCCATTCGCCACACAGAAGAAGTGTAATGAGCACTCAATTATCCGAGAACACCGTCAAGGTGAAGCTCTCCGATCTCCGCCAACACTGCCGCGACCTGCTGGACCGGCCCCGGCCGCCGTCGCCCCGTCCGGACGACGTCCGCGAGGACGCCGCGCCGCGCGAGCGCCGCACGTGATGGGCCGCCGCTGGGCGCGTGTCTGGTCCCGGAAGGGGGACTGGCCTTACTGGAGCCGCAAAGGCTCCGCATGGCTGCCGGGCAATGGCGAGGAGGGCGACGGCGACGATGCAGTAGCCGAAGCACCACCGGAGAGAACCCGCCTCGCGACGCGATTCGGCCTGAAGCCCCGCCGACGAATCAAGCGCACACGCTGATCACGTTTGCAGGCGCTCCAGCGCCGCGATCCGCTCCGACACCGGCGGATGGCTCATGAACAGCCGCCTCAAGCCATGGGCGTGCCGGCCTGAAATACCGAACGCCTCCATGCTCTCCGGCAGCTGCGCCGGCCCGCCGCGCTCCAGGCGGGCCAGCGCCTTGATCATCGGCTGCTTGCCGTTCAGCTTCGCCGAGCCGGCATCGGCGCGGAACTCCCGCTGCCGCGATACCCACATGACGATGATGCTCGCGAGTATGCCGAGCACGAGCTGGGCGACGATCACGGAGACGAAATAGCCGATCCCGTATCCGCGGTCGTTCTTCAGCACGACGCGGTCGATGACGTGGCCGACGATGCGCGACAGGAAGATCACGAACGTGTTCACGACGCCCTGGACCAGGGTCAGCGTGACCATGTCGCCGTTCGCGACGTGCGAAATCTCATGCGCCAGAACCGCCTCGATCTCGTCCTTGCGCATGCCCTGCAGAAGCCCGCTGCTGACCGCGACCAGGGAGCTGTTCCGGCGGGCGCCGGTCGCAAACGCATTCATGTCCGGCGCGTCGTAGATCGCGACCTCCGGCATGCCGATGCCGGCCTGCTGCGCCAGCCGCTGCACGGTGCCCACCAGCCAGGCCTCGGTGCCGTTCGCCGGGTGGGTGATGACGCGCGCACCGGTGGTGCGCTTGGCGATCCACTTGGACATCGCCAGCGAAATGAACGCGCCGCCGAAACCGATGACCAGGGAGAGGATGAGCAGCGCCTCGTAGTCGATGGCGGCCCCGGACTCGTCCAGGATCCGGTCCACCCCGAGCAGGCGCAAAACCACGCTCAACACCAGCACGATGGCCAGGTTAGTGGCGATGAACAACGCGACGCGCTTGAACATTGTAAGGCTCCGAAACCAGGATCGAACCGCCTGCCGATGTGGTGGCTGCCGGGCCGAAATCAAGCGCCACGATCCGCGAAAGCGGGGCGGGGCAGCCGGCGTGGCCAGCGTCCCCGGTTTGTGACATGCTGCGAATATCGCTGTAGGAGCCCGTCCCACGGACCACTCGAATCGGGAGCAATCATGAAACGGACCGCTCAACGCAACCCCCTTGCATCCATGCTGGGCCCGCTGGCGCTGCTGTTCCTGGCGAGCGGCGCCGTGGCCGAGGACGCCGCGCAGCCGATCGAGGCGGTGGTCTACAAATCGCCATCCTGCGGATGCTGCTCCAAATGGGTCGAGCATCTCGAAGAAAACGGTTTCCAGGTCGAGACCGTCGAAAGCTCGGACATGAACGCCGTCAAGAAGCGCCTCGGCGTGCCAATCGGGCTGGCCTCCTGTCACACGGCGCTCGTCGAAGACACCTACGTTGTCGAGGGCCACGTGCCGGCCGAGGACATCCGCCGGCTGTTCGAATCCGGCGCCGAGGCCAAGGGCCTGGCGGTGCCCGGAATGCCGGGCGGTTCCCCCGGCATGGAATCGGCCCCGGCGACGCCCTACGAAGTGATCCTGTTCGACGCGGAAGGCAATACCGAGGTGTACGCCGAACACGGCGACAACGCGAGATAGCCGTCACCAGCTGGGTCGGTGGCGGCGTGCTATCACGCCTCCGAGCGATACCTCGTTTACGGATTGACCCGGCCGAGCGGTCAGCGGGGTTTCCAAACAGCTGAATTCAAGTTGGAGAACGGCATTGCGGTCGGGATGATCGCGGGTGGCCAGCCCACACCGGCCGATCCTAATATGCGTGTAATGTATATTATGTTAAATAAGTTGAATATCTGAGGACGGCTCCCTCTATCGCTGCATCGTCATTGAGCTCCGCCCAGTTGCGCAAGAGCAGCCGCCTCATCGCGAGCCTGCGTCCGGACACGTTCCAGTTCACCGAGCGTATCCTCGGCGAACGGCTGACGCAGCGCATCGGCGGCCGTCTGCTCGATGGCCGCTTCCCGCTCGCGCAGCGCCTCCAGGAAAAGGCTGCGCTCGTCGGTTCCAATTCCGGCGATGCGCGTCAGGAAATTTTGGAGCGCCTCACGCTCCGGGTCCGGCTGCCGCGGTAGCTCGCCCAACCGGCGAATGTGCGGCTCGAGCGCGGTGGCGGCTTCATTGCACCGCCGGCCTCTCTCCGCAAAGCGTTCGGTGAGGCTCGAACCATCGTCAAGCGCCTCCGCGGCATGCGCATATTGATCGGCCGCTTCGCGTAACGCCACGATGACGTCGCTCAGGGCAACCTGCTTGTCGGTCATTAACACGCTAGTGCACCCCCTCGCAATTTGGAACGCAGACGGTCACCGCGCCCGGCAGGACACGGAATACTGCCGGTGTGGCGGTCGTGATCTCACCGTCAGTCGAAACAGGCATCCTGCGGCGGGTCCGAACCGCGATCTCGCGTGCCGAGCGCACCTTGACGCGCGGGTTGCCGCGCAGGCTGCCGCCGCGCAGAGCAGGAGCCAGGCTCAGCATGCCGATAAGTCCCTGCGGCCGCACGGCAATCAAATCGAGGCGCCCGTCGTCAATGGCGGCATCCTCGAGCACTGCCATGCCGCCGCCGTAATACTTTCCGTTCCCGATCTTCAGCTGGATGACGCGGAACTGTTCGTCGCGCCCGTCACAGCGAATCCGCGCCGAAAAGGCACGGTGCTCACGCCAGGCGCCGAGCAAGCTATGCGCATACGCCAGCGCGCCCCAGCGGCGTTTCGTCCGGCGATCGAGCCGCGCGGCGACGCGCGTGCCCAGCCCGATGTCCGCCGCATTGAAGAAGTGTACTCCGTTGACGACGCCGACATCGATCCTGCGTGTGTACCCGTCCGCGATAACGGCCGCAGCCGCGCGCAAGTCTGTTGGCAATCCGAGAGTGCGTGACAGATCATTGGCCGTGCCGAGCGGCAGTATGCCAAGCGTCAATCGGCCTGCGGCAAGTGCCCCTGCCGCGGAGCTGAGCGTGCCGTCGCCGCCCCCCACCACAACGAAGTCGACGCGGCCGGCGTGCTCTTCGATGCACTTTGCAATAGCAGCGGCGCCTTCCGGCGCGGCGTCACGCAGAACGAATCCGCGATGCTCGAGCAAATCGCGCACTTCCGCCAGATCGCTGCTGCCATGCCTGCTTTTCGGATTGACGATCCACAGCGCACGACGCCGCGGGCCGCTCATCGCCGTATCCGCACGGCGTACACGCACTGCGCCCAGCTATACTCGCGTGTCATGCGTTCAGTCGCCCAATCTTCCATGCTGGAAGCTTTCATCTTTGTCCTGGCTTTAGCGCTCGTGATCGGCGCTCTCCACGTGCTGGCGAAGATCGCCATACCGCTTCTGCTGCGGGCGCTGCTACGGCTATATAACAGCATTCCGATCGACGTGTGCAAGCGCTATGGACTTCCGATATACCGGCCTTTCGCAAGCCGTTTCCCCCGGCTCGCATCGCGCATCGGTCGACGCTTTTCCGTGGCGCATTTTGCCGGATTGCCGTTAACGCTGCTGACGGCCATCGCCCTGTATGCGGCCGTGCTGGCCATCGAGATCACCCTGGAACTGACGTTCGAGCCACATGAGCTTCAGAATCTTGACAAGCTCATTAACGACTACCTGCAACCGTTCAGAAGCGATGCGCTCGTGACCTTGTTTGGCTGGATTACCGAGTTCGGCAACACTGTGACGCTGCTGGCGCTCTCGGCCACAGCGACGGCGTTTGCATTGGCCGGCGGCAGGACGGTCAGCGTGCTCCCGCTGTGGGTGACGGTTCTCGGTACGCAGGTTTTCACCTGGGCCGGCAAATTTTCGCTCGATCGGCCGCGGCCCGAATTCCTCACCGGCATCGTCGCCCACTCTCCGTCCTTCCCGAGCGCGCACGCTTCGGGCTCGCTCGCGATCTACGGTTTCATAGCGTACATGCTCGCACGGGATATCCGCTCGCCCACGCGGCGCTTCGAAACCGTGTTCTGGATCGCGGTGCTTGTCGGCCTGATCGGCTTCAGCCGCGTTTTCCTGCACGTCCATTATGCCAGCGATGTTGTTGCGGGTTTTCTCGTCGGCGGTTTCTGGCTGGTGGTCGGTATTTCCATCGCGGAGTGGCGCCGCACCGCAACATACTGACGATCCGTTCCTTTCTACGCGCGCGTGATATATCGACCGCGAGAACTACGGCATCCAACAAGCATGGCTTGGTCCAGTCACGCTGCAGCAGTTGACTTGCGACGGGATTTCCCGTCCTTTGAAGTAGAAGCGGGTGCGCACCCTGCTGTCGTCAATGACTTACCTGCCGGTGGCACCTGGCGTCGCCTCAGCGATGTTAGCGCGGGAGCGTCCGGACGGGACTGGACATCATCCGGCATCTTCCCTGCACACAAAAAGTCTGATGGCAATCGT
>DATABW010000217.1:0-6702 GCA_036259375.1 Woeseiaceae bacterium | reverse complement strand
ATCGCGACCATCGGTGTGTCGACGGGAGCGCTCGCCGGCGGGCTGGAAAACCGCGCCATGATGCGGCATCTCGCGTTGTTCGAGGACGAGCGCTAGCGCTGGCAGCGGCTGCAATAGAAGGTCGAGCGCTGGCCGACGACTGCCACCGAGAGCAGGCGCCCGCATCGGGGGCAGGAGCCATTTTCGCGACCGTATACCTTGAGCTCCTGGCTGAAATAGCCGGGTTCGCCGTCGCCGCCGTGGAAATCGCGCAGCGTCGTGCCGCCGGCTTCGATGGCGCGGATCAGAACGTGGCGGATCGCCCCCGCGAGGCGCTGCATGCGGGGGAGCGAAATGCGGTCGGCCCGGCGCTTCGGGTGGATGCCCGAATCGAACAGCGCCTCGTTCGCGTAGATGTTGCCGATACCGACCACTACCGACGCGTTCATGATGAAGGACTTGATCGCCACGCGACGGCCCCGCGCCGCCCGGTGGAGGTACTCACCATCGAAGCAGTCGCCGAGCGGCTCCGGCCCGAGGTGTTTGATGAGCGGATGATTCTCGACGTCCTGCGTCCATAGCAGCGATCCGAACCGCCGCGGGTCGCGGAACCGCAGTGCCTTGCCGCTGCCGGCGACGATGTCCACGTGATCGTGCGCCCGGGGCGGCTCGTGGCGATCGGCGATCCGCAGGCTGCCCGACATGCCGAGGTGCAGCATCAGCGTTCCGGCGTCCGTCTCGAACAGCAGGTACTTGGCGCGCCGTTGCACAGAATTAATGAATTTTCCGGGCAGCTCACGGTCAATTACCGACGGCACGGGCCAACGCAGTCTGCGCTCCCGGACCGTGACTTCTACTACCCGTTGATGCTCGAGCCATGGAGCGATCCCGCGGCGGCTGGTTTCGACTTCGGGTAGTTCTGGCATAATCATTGCATCGTGACTGGGCGCACATTTCCTTTACGCGCTGTGCGCGGACTTACCTGAAAGCTCAAAACCGGCGACTCCTTCGCAGGGATCGGGCGCGCGACTCATTATACTCACTGGAAATTTCGGGAATCGGATACATGGACTACCTTTACGGCCTGCTGAACTTGTCCTTCTGGGGCTATTGTCTGGCCACGATCGTGATGGTGCAGGTCACGATGATGGCGGTAACGCTATACCTGCACCGCGACCAGGCGCACCGCGCCCTGGACCTGCATCCCGCGCTGCGGCACTTCTTTCGCTTCTGGATATGGTGCACGTCCGGGATGCTGACGAAGGAGTGGGTTGCGGTGCATCGCAAGCACCACGCCTTCTGCGAAACGCCGGACGACCCGCACAGCCCGCAGATCTACGGCCTGAAGAAGGTGCTCCTCGAAGGCGCGGAACTGTACCGCGCCGAAAAGAACAATGCGGAAACGCTGGAGAAATTCGGCCGGGGCGCTCCCGACGACTGGCTGGAAAGGAACGTGTACCTGCGGTTTCCATGGGGCGGCATCGTGCTGATGGTAGTCACCGACCTGCTGTTGTTCGGCGTGCCCGGGATCACCATCATCGCTGTGCTAATGGTTTCGATGCCGCTGTTCGCGGCCGGCGTCATCAACGGGCTCGGGCATCACACCGGCTACCGTAATTTTGAGTGCGACGATGCGGCCACCAACCTGCTGCCCTGGGGTTTCCTCGTCGGCGGCGAGGAATTGCACAACAACCATCACGCGTTTCCCACCTCGGCCAAGTTCTCGGTAAGGAGCTGGGAATTCGACATCGGGTGGTTCTACATCAACGTCTTCCGGGCGCTGGGTCTTGCAAGGGTGAAGAAGGTTGCGCCGAAGCCGGTACTCAAGAGCCCCCGCCCGCACGTCGATCTCGACAATCTACGCGCGGTGATCGTCAACCGCATGCACGTCCTGCGCGACTACACGCGGCAGGTGACGCTGCCGGTGCTGCAGAAGGAAAGCGCGAAGGCCGGCGATGCCGCCTTGAAGCGCGCACGCAAGCTGCTCGTACGCCAGCCGCAACTCCTGGACGAACGGTCGCGGCACCGGCTGGGCGAACTGCTTTCGGACAACGCGGCGCTGCACACGGTGTACGAATTCCGTGAGCGGCTGCGCCGTCTCTGGTGCGGCGCGAACGTCAGCAACGAAAACCTGCTGCAGCAGCTCAGGGACTGGTGCGCGGAAGCGGAAGCGAGCGGCATCAAGGTGCTGGAGGATTTCGCGATGAGGCTGCGGTCCTACCAGCTGGCGACGACCTGAGCCCTGTCTCCATCGTCGGGACGGAATAAAAAACCCGCCGGATGGCGGGTTTTTTATGCACCGCGGCCTCGCCGCCGTTACTTGATCTTCGCTTCCTTGTAAAGCACGTGCTTGCGCGCCTTGGGGTCGTATTTCCGGGTCTCCATCTTGTCCGGATGCAGCCGTTTGTTCTTGGTCGTCGTATAGAAGTGGCCGGTGCCGGCACTGGAGACGAGTCGAATTTTCTCACGCATGATGTCGCTCCTGTCCTGACCGGGTCAGACGCGCTGGCCCTGTGCCCGCAAATCGCCCAGCACCTTGTCGATGCCGTGCTTGTCGATGATGCGCAGGCCCTTGTGCGAAACGCGCAGGCGCACGAACCGCTTCTCGGATTCCACCCAGAACCGCTTGTACTGCAGGTTCGGCAGAAAGCGGCGGCGCGTCTTGTTGTTGGCGTGGGAGACGTTATTGCCGCTCTGCGGCCGTTTCCCGGTGACCTGGCAAACCCTGGACATTTCTCAAGTCTCTGATTTCACGAAAAAGGCGCCCGAGAAGCCGGGCGGAGAGCCGCACTTTATACCAGCCTGCCTACCGCCGATCAAGGCGCGTTTGCCGGGCCCGGGGGACCCCCCTGGCCGGCTTGCCTCCGGCCTTACCCGTCAAAGCATGCCCCGGCTGGCCAGTGAAGTGCTGGTGCCGTCTCCGATCACCAGGTGATCGAGCAGCCGTATGTCGACCAGCTCGAGCGCCGCTTTGAGCCGGCGGGTAATGCGCTCGTCCGCCTGGCTCGGCTCTGCGACGCCGGACGGGTGATTGTGCGCCAGGATGACGGCGGCGGCATTCACCGCCAGCGCCTGCTTCACGACTTCCCGCGGATAGACGCTGGTGCCGTCGATGGTCCCTCGAAACAGCTCCTCGAAGCCGATGATGCGATGCCGGTTGTCGAGGTAGATACAGCAGAAGAGCTCGTGGGGCAGGTCGCGCAGGCGCGCCATAAGGAACGACTCCGTGTCCGCAGGGCTGCGAATCGGCTGGCCCTTCGGGAGGGTCTGCTCGAAATAGCGCTTGGCCAGCTCGGGCAACGCTTTCAGCAGCGAGAGTCGCACCGGCCCGATTCCCTGCTCCGCCGCCAGCACCCGCTCATCCGCGTTGAACAGGCGCCGCAGGTTGCCGTGGCGCTGCAGCAGGCGCGAGGAGAGGGCGAGTGCATCGCCGGCCCGCCGGCCGCGCTGGAAGAGTATGGCCAGCAGCTCAGCTTCCGAAAGCGCTGCCGCCGGTCCTTTGGCGAGCTTCGCCCGGGGCCTGGCCTCCCCGGTATGGTCGAACGGAGACATGGACGCTCCTTGTCCAGAACAGCAGGCTGTCAAAATCCGCAAATTCGCCCCCTCTTGCAAGCCATGAAACCGCTGTCCACGCGGAGAATTGACAAGGTCTGGCAATCCAACCGCGCCGCGGGCTAAGCTGTCGCGGTCATCGGCGACGGCTGATCCATGGCAGCTCCCAACATCATCCTCGGCGTTACCGGCAGTATCGCCGCCTACAAAGCGCCGGAGATCGTGCGGCGATTGTGAGACGGTGGCGCTTCGGTGCAGGTGGTATTGACCGAATCGGCGACGCGATTCATTACGGCGACTTCGCTGCAGGCCGTCTCGGGACGGCCGGTGCGTCGCAATCTCTGGGACGAAGCCGCGGAAGCGGCAATGGGGCACATCGAGCTCGCGCGCTGGGCGGACCTCGTGCTCATTGCGCCGGCCACTGCGGAGGTCATGATGCGCCTCGCGACCGGTTCTGCGGCCGACCTGCTGACGACGCTTTGTCTCGCGACCGAAGCGCCGCTCGTCATCGCGCCCGCGATGAACCGCATCATGTGGGTTCATCCCGCCGTGCAGGCGAACCGTGACAGTCTCGCCAGCCGAGGCGTGACGGTGCTCGGCCCCGGCCGCGGCGATCAGGCCTGCGGCGAATTCGGGGAAGGGCGCATGCTCGAGCCCGCCGACATCGCCGCCCGGGTGCTGGCGCCGCAGTCCGGCGACAGCGGCCAGGCCTTGCGCCTCCGCGGCCGTACGGTGATGGTCACCGCTGGCCCCACGCGCGAGGCGATCGATCCGGTGCGCTTCATCAGCAACCGCAGTTCGGGACGCATGGGTTATGCGCTGGCGGAAGCCGCCCGGCAGGCGGGTGCGAAGGTTGTGCTGATCAGCGGCCCGGTCAGTGTCCCCGTGCCGCCGGGTGTCGAGCACGTGGGCGTCGAAACCGCTGAGCAGATGTTTGCGGAGTCGCAAAAACGGATAGACGGTGTGGACATCTTCATCGGCGCGGCGGCGATCTCCGACTACCGGCCGCTTTCGCCCGCGAAGCAGAAGATCAAGAAGACGGCCGACGAGCTCCGCATCGAACTCGTCAAGGCGCCGGACACGCTCGCCGCCGTGGCGAAACTGGACAACGGGCCGTTCACCGTAGGCTTTGCCGCGGAAACGGAGCGCCTGCGGGAATACGCACTCGCGAAGCTCCAGGGCAAGCAGCTCGACATGATCGTCGCCAACCTGGTCGGGGAAGGTCGCGGCTTCGACTGCGGGCAGAATGCCGCCGACGTGTACTGGAACGGCGGCGAGCTGTCGTTCCCGCTGATGGACAAGGCGGGATTGGCCCGCGAGCTGATCGGGGCGATCGCCGAAAGGTTCGAGGCGCGCGGGGCACCGGCCGCGAAGGATTGAAGCACAGCTTGCGCTCGATACAGCTCAAGATCCTGGATTCGCGCGTCGGCCAATCCATTCCGCTGCCGGAATACGCGACCGGCGGTTCCGCCGGTCTGGACATGCGCGCCTGCATCGATGAGGCGCTGACCGTCGAGCCCGGTGAGACGGTGCTGGTACCCACCGGGCTCGCGATCCACATCGGGGACGCGGGGCTCGCCGCCGTGTTGCTGCCGCGCTCGGGCCTCGGCCACAAGCACGGGCTCGTGCTCGGCAACCTGACCGGCCTCATCGACTCGGATTACCAGGGACAGGTGTTCATCTCCTGCTGGAACCGGAGCCGAACGCCTTATGCCGTCCAGCCGGGAGAGCGGATCGCGCAGATGGTGTTCGTACCGGTCGAGCAGGTGCGCTTCGACGTGGTCACGGAATTCGAGGACAGCCGGCGCGGTAGCGGCGGGTTCGGGCATTCGGGCACCGATTGACGGCTTGCCACTGCGCGTTCGCCCTGGCGGTCGAAAACGGCCGGCCAACGTGCGTTCCTCCCAACGGGATTAGCCGCCGCCGGCAACGGCCGTCTTAGCCGCCTAGTTCAGACCCTTCAGCCGCCTGAAGCGATCGATGTCGCCGTTGAAGCTTGCGACGATGTTCTTCTCGTCTTCCCTGAAGCGCTGCAGGTTTTCCTCGTGGCGCGCGATGGTGTCGCGCGTTTCGACGATATCGGCGGAGAGCGCCGGGTCGATCATCTCGGCATTCGGGTCTTCGCTGTAGGGGCGATAGCGTGAGGCGATTTCCCTGAGTTTCTCCAGGCGCCGCTGCAGGTTGCGCAGATAGAGCTCTGTTACCCGCGCCTGCGCCTGGAACAGCTCCACGCGTCGGTCGCGGTGCATGATGATTTCGTCGACCGACAGATAGGTCGCGAGCAGCGCGCGATCCTGCCGCCGCTGCCGTTCGCGCTCCGCCTCGCGCTCCGCGAGGCGGCGCTCTTCGGCGAGCTCTTCCTCGGTCTTCTTGCCCCTGACCACGTCGACCGTGATGCCGTGCTCGTTCAGGATCTGCTTGTCCGCGTCCGCGTACTCGGCAGGAACGCTGTCACCGTAGTGCACGACCCCCTGTTCGTCCACCCAACGGTAGAGTTTCTGCTCCTGCTCGGCCGCGACCGCCGTCTGCAGCAGGGCGGAAACGACCGAGAAGGCGAGCAAGGCTGCTGTTGTGCTGATGGGTTTCACGGCGCGACTATCACATATCCGGCGAAGGAGGCAACAGGGACTGGTTCGCGATTTCGAAGCCGGGAGGCCCCCGCGGGCTGGAGAAACGGGATTTTCCGGCACTCGCTCAACCGCGCTGCCCCTGCGGCTGTGCCTGCACCCCGTACTTGCTACGGTACGCGACTACCGGTTGCAGGTAATCGCCGAACTCATCCGAGTCTTCCAGCAGGTCGATCAGGTCCTCGAGCCGGACGATGCTCACCACCCGGATGGCGAGTTCCCGCTCCAGGTCCTGTACCGCGGACAGGTTCGTGTCGTTGCCGACCTCGTCGCGGTCGAGCGAGATCACGAGCCCCGCGACCTCCGCGCCGGCGGAAGTGATGACCTTGTGCGCCTCGCGCGCGGCAGTACCGGCCGTGATGACGTCGTCGACGATCAGGACCCTTCCGTTCAACGGCGCGCCGACGATGCGGCCGCCCTCGCCGTGCGCCTTCGCTTCCTTGCGATTGAAGCTGTATGGCACGTCGATGTCGTGATGCTCGGCGAGTGCCGCGGCGGCTAGCGCGACCAGCGGTATGCCCTTGTAGGCGGGCCCGAACAGCAT
>DATABW010000216.1:0-14299 GCA_036259375.1 Woeseiaceae bacterium | reverse complement strand
AATAGCCCGAAACGATTTTCCATAATAACGTGCCTCCGACGCCTGGGGGGCTGGAATGGACGCGACCGCCACACTTCGCGAAGTCGAGGCAATCCGCACGGCATTGTTGATCGAGGACAATGCCGACGTTGCTTATCTTCTGCGCTACATGCTGCAGCGGGACGGCTTCGCGGTGATTACACAGACGAACGGGCGGGATGCGCAGCGCTACATCGCCGAATCTCCGCCGCCCGAAATTGTCCTCCTGGACCTGATGCTTCCCTACATCGACGGGTTCGAGCTGCTGACCGGCATTCGCGAGAGCAAAACCTGGTGCGACGTGCCCGTCGTCGTTGTGTCGGGGAAGGTGACGGAGCGGGACATCGTGCGCGCAATTGAACTCGGCGCCAACGACTACGTGACCAAGCCTTACAAGCCGCTGGAGCTGAGCGCGCGCATTGCTCGCTGGACACGCCGGACCGAGAACGGTTGATCCCATGCCTGATGCGAGCTTCAGCAGTTCTGGCGACAGGTATCGCTTTCACTGGATCCTGCCGGCATTGGCGGCCGGGTTGTTCTGCGTGTGTTCCGGCGCCGCTGCAGCAAATTGCACTGCACCCGGGGCGTCGACACCGGCCGAGCATTTCCAGTGCGCGCGCGGTCTCGCGCAACGCGGCGACTACGCAGCGGCATTGCACGAGTACGGTAAGCTCTCGGCCCGTTATCCGGAAAACGTCGATTACCTGTTCGGTGAAGCGCAGGTGCGCTTCTGGTCCGGCGACGAGGAAGGCGCTCTCCGGCTGTTGCTGCGCGCGCGGCAACTGGCGCCGGAGTACGAGGCGGTATGGCGGCTCGAGCACCAGATCCTGGATTCCCTCGACCGTCCCGGATCCGGGCCGAGGCGCGAGGCGTTCCGGTCGGCCGCGTTGCAGCAGTTTCCCGATGCCGCGTGGCTGAAGGCGGAATCGGCCAGCGTGGCCGCGAGGTTCGGCTGGGAGGTCGGCATGAACGTCGATCGCCTGGACAACGGTGCGGCGAACTGGCAACACGTCTACGGCCGCATGGACAGGCGCTCGCCCGAAGGCGCGATGCTCTTCCTCACCTGGTCCGAGCACCGGCGCTTCGATCTCACAGATTCCGAACTCGGCGTTGGCGGAAGTTACAGGCCAGCGGACAACTGGATTGTCGACGGCGGGGTGCATCTTGGCCCGAATGCGGAGTTTCTTCCGGAGACGACGGCGGAACTGGGCGTCGCCCGCGTGCTGCAACGGGGCTGGATTGTCGGCGCCGACCTTCGGCAGCGCCGCTATCCCGACGACACCGTCCATACCCTGGGCGTCGACGTCCAGCGCTACTTCGGCAGCTTTCACGCTTCCTGGCAATTGCAGAACACGCGGCTCGCCTCCGCCTCTTCTTTTGTGCAGATCGCGTCCGTGGCTTATTTTGCGGATTCCGGCAGCCGGTACGGCATTACATTGGCGGCCGGCAAGGAAGTCGAAATCGCCGCTCCGGGCCGGCTGGTCGAGATGGACATCAATGCGCTGGCGTTTTCCGGAAGCCACCCGCTGAACGAGCAGCTGGATATTCTCTGGCGCGTCGGCACGCACAAGCAGGGCTCCTTCTACCGCCGCAATACCATCGGCGTGTCGATCGCCGGCGCGTTCTGAGGAGCGCCGGTCGCCGATGACGTGGGACAGGCTGCCTGACGATGCCGCCGTGACCGGTGCCCTGGTGGCGGCGGTCGCTGTGCTGCTGCTCTTCGCCTGCGCGCTCGGACTGCGGGCGGCGCATGCCCGTGGCAAGCGGCAGCTCGCGCTCCTCCGGGAAAAATGGTGGCCGGTGTTCGCGGAGGTGGTGATGTCGGAGCAGTTTGCCGACGATGCCGTGCTGCCCGCAGTGCGAGCCGGGCAGAAGAAGGTACTGCTGAGGGAGTGGAGCCGGTTTCGCAACATTGTGCAGGGGCAGGCGACGATCAGTCTTAATGCCCTTGCCGAGAAGCTCGGGCTGCTCATGCTCGCAAGGCGTCGCCTTCGGCGCCGCTCCATCAACGACAGGCTGCTGGCCATGCGGGTACTGGGCCAGATCCGCGATCGCGCGAGCTGGGACGCCATCGATGCGCTGGTCGAGGACCCCAACATCGCCGTATCGATGACGGCGGCCACGGCGCTGGCCGAAATCGATCCCGATCGCGCGATCCCGCGCATCGTTCCGCTCATCGCCCGGTTTGTGCGCTGGCCGCGCAACCAGGTTGGCCGCATTCTCAGTCACGCCGGCCCCGACATCGTCTCCACGCGGCTCTGCCGCGAGATTGCCGATGCGACGGACGGGGAAGCGGTGCGCCTGCTGCAGTTCATCGAGGCCGCCTATCCGGGGGATATCAACGCCCTCGCCGAGCGGCTGCTCAAAACCCGCGAGAATCCTGCCCTGCTGTCGGCGGCTTTGAAGGCCGCATCGGGACGAATATGTCCCGAACGGGTGGCGGAACTCGCGCGTCATGACGTGTGGTACGTGCGCATGCAAGCTGCAGCACTGCTCGGCCGCGCCGGCAAACCGGACGACCTCGCGGCGCTGGAGCCTTTGCTGTCGGATGCGGAGTGGTGGGTGCGTTACCGCACGGCGCAAGCCATCGTCGCCTCACCGTACATCGGCCCGCAGGCGCTGCGCCGCATCGCGGCAAGGCAGACGGACCGGTTCGCGCGCGACATCCTGCAGCAGGCGATGGCTGAAAAGGGGCTGGCATGACGCGCGAGATCCTCATGCTGGGCTTCGAATGGCTTTTCTTCGGCTACTTCCTGCTCATCTACGCGACCTATGCCGCTCTCAATATGATGGCGGTCGTTCAGATTCGCCGTTACCTGCAGATCGCGAGCCTTACCGACGCCGACAACGTGTTTTCGACGCTGGACCTGCCGATCAGTGTGATCGTGCCCGCTTACAACGAGGCAGCGACGATCATCACCTCCACCCGGGCCATGCTGCAGCTCGAATATCCTGATTACGAGGTGCTCGTGATCAACGACGGGTCCAAAGACGAGACGTTGCAAAAGCTGATCGAAGAATTCGGGTTGCAGCCTTTTCCGGAGGCCTACCGTCAACGGGTGCCGTGCAAGAGGGTGAGGGGCGTCTACGGCTCGCCGCGTTACCCGATGCTGCGCGTCATCGACAAGGAAAACGGCGGCTCCAAGGCGGATGCGATGAACGCCGGCATCAACGCCTGCCGCTACCCGATCATCTGCGCGGTCGATGCCGATTCCATTCTGCAGCCGGACAGCTTGAGGCGCGCCGTGCGGCCCTTTCTGGAGGACCCGGACGTCGTCGCCGCCGGGGGTACCGTGCGGATCGCCAACGGCTGCAAGGTGCGCGGCGGTTTCCTGGAGGAAGTGGGGCTGCCCCGTAATTTCCTGGCCCTCGTGCAGGTCGTCGAATACCTGCGGGCCTTCCTGTTCGGCCGCATGGGCTGGGATTACCTGAACTCGGTGCTGATCGTCTCCGGCGCGTTCGGCATGTTCGACAAGGAGACCGTGGTGCGCGTCGGCGGCTATCGCGACGACGCGATCGGCGAGGACATGGAGCTGATCCTGAGAATGCACCGGCTGCTGCGGCAGGAGGGACGCCGGTACCGGATCACGTTCGTGCCCGATCCGATCTGCTGGACGGACGCGCCGGAGGATGCCGGCACGCTACGTAAACAGCGAATCCGCTGGCAACATGGCCTGGGGCAGAGCCTGATGATGCACGGCGACCTCCTCTTCCAGCGGAAGGGCGGCGCCGTATCCTGGGTGGCGATGCCGTTCTTCTACGTGTTTGAATTATTCGGTCCCGCGGTAGAGCTGGCCGGTTACGTCTTCATGATTGTTGCAGGGCTGGCGGGCTGGATTCCCTGGGAGACCACCGCTGTTTTCTTCTGTCTCGCTCTCGGGCTCGGTGTCTTGCTGTCGACCAGCGCACTGGTACTGGAGGAAATGTCGTTCCACGTCTACCCGCGCGCGCGGGACTTGCTGAAGCTGTTCCTGGTCGCCATCGTGGAGAACTTCGGATACCGGCAGCTCACCGTCTGGTGGCGTCTCAAGGGGCTGTTCGGCTGGTTGCGCGGGCAGGTACCCGAATGGGGCGAAATGAAGCGGTCGCAAAGCATGAGCGAAGGGTAGCTCGACCCGTCATTCCTCTTCCGCCCGGAACCACGGCGGCTTGACGATCAGCAGATCGCAGGGCAGGTGCTCCAGCGTCCGCTCGGCGGTGGAGCCGATGAACAGGCGTTCCAGGCGGCTTCTCGCCACCCCGCCCATGACGACCACGGCCGCGTCGAGCTTTCGGGCCAGGTCCGGCAGCTCCTCGTGAGCGGCGCCACGGACGAGGTGTGCGTGGGCCGCATCGATACCGTGGAAACCGGCGACCTCATCGAAGCGCTGCTTGTGCTGCTTGCCCATCTTTTCTGCGATCTCGTCCAGCGGCAGCGATACGGGAATGTAGGCGTTCGCCGTTGCGGCCGATACCGCCAGCCGCGGGTCGAACGCGTGGAACGCATGCACTTCGGCGCCTGCCGCTGCCGCGATCGAGCTGGCAAGTACGAGAATCTCATCGTCCAGCGCCGCGGGCTTGTCGTGTGCGCTCATCGGGTCGATTGCAGCGATAAAGACCGGTTTTTCCGGAAACGTCCCGGGTTTCACAAGCCAGAGCGGCGAAGCGCAGCTACGGATCAGGTTCCAGTCCGTGTTGCTGAACAGCGCCCTGGATACGGCCGAGTGATGATGCGTGTCCTTGAACACCAGGTCCGCGCCAATCGCCGCCGCGTGCCGCACGATGCCGCTGTGCAGCGGCCGGTCCCAGAGAACGCTCGTGCGCACGGTCAAGCCCGAGTCCCGCAACGACGCCGCCATTTCCTCCAGGCGCTTCTCCAGGCCCGCGTTGATGTCGTTGCGCGTGGTGTCGAGCGCGGGCGCATCGAACAGCCAGTCGCGCGTGAGGTACTCGTTGTAGTAGCAGATGAACAGCTCCAGCTCAGCGCCCGTGGTACGGGCGACGAACGCCGCCCGTTCGAGCGCCGGCTGAACGTCGGCGGTCGGGTCGACGACACAGAGAATCTGCGAGATGTCCGGCATGGCGCACCTGTTCGAGAGGTGTTCCTAAATGATAGCAGAGCGCCGGCGGCCTCAGTCGAGCCGCCGCGAGAAGCGCAGCACCGCGGCAGTAAGCGCGATCACGGAAAACGCCGCGAGGATCAGCAACTCGTCGCTCATCTCGGCAAGCGAGGCATCGCGCAGCATGATGCCGCGGGACAGGCGGATGAAATGCGTGATCGGCAGCAGCTCGCCGAGATACTGCGCGAAAATCGGCATTCCGGCGAACGGGAACACAAAGCCCGAAAGGAGTATCGACGGCAGCAGGATAAAGAACGTCACCTGCATCGCCTGGAACTGCGTGCGTGCAATGGTGGATATGAATAATCCCAGCGCCAGGTTGGCGCCGATGAAAACGGTCGCGGCGGCGTACAGCGCCAGCATGCTCCCGCGGACAGGCACGTCGAACAGAAGCTGGCTTACGCCCACGATCAAGGCGAGTTGCACCAGGCCGATAGCGACGTAGGGCACGAGCTTGCCGATCATCAACTGCGCAGTCGTCACCGGTGTGTTGATGAGCAGCTCCAGGTTCCCCCGTTCGCGTTCCCGTACGATCGACACGGCCGTGAACAGCATCATCGTCAATGTGAGGATGATGCCGATCAGTCCCGGAATGACATTGATCGCCATGCGCCGCTCCGGATTGTAGTAGGCGCGCACTTCCAGGCTGCGTAACGGCGGCGTGAGCTTCCCCGGCTCCTCGAACGATACCGGCATGCCCGCGAGTTGCTCCGCGACGCCGAGGATGGTCGGGTCGGCGCCGTCGACCAGCAGTTGCGCGGCCGCCCGGGTACGATCGACGACTCGCCGATCGAAGTCCCGCGGGATGTAGACGCCCACCGAGATGTCGCCCGAACGCAGCAGTGCCTCGAGTTCGTCGGCGGTGCGGACGGACCGCCTGAATTGCAGAACCTGCGTTTCGCGGAGCTCCGCGACGAAGCGCCTGGAAAGATGCGTCTGCGCCTGGTCGGATACGGCTGCTTCGAGGTGCCTGACGTCGGTATTGATCGCATAGCCGAACAGCAGGATCTGGCCCAGCGGGATGCCCACGATCATCGCGAACGTGATGCGGTCGCGGCCAAGCTGCCGCAGTTCCTTTTGCATCACCGCGGCAATCCGGACCAACGGGTTCACGCCGGCACACCGGGACGCTCGTCGCTTTGGGTGGCGGCAACGAATACGTCCTCGAGCGACGCTCCGACGATCCGGCTGTCAGCGTCTAGGTGCGCTGCGGTCAGTACATTGCGCACCGCCTGGAGGGGCTCGGGCACGTCGCGCGGGACGAGAACGCGGAGCCGCGTGCCCAGCTGCGTCACGCTGGCGACAAACGCTGCCCCGTGCAACCGCTCCTGTGCGAGGTCCGGTCGATTGGCGCGGATCTCGATCACGATCATGCCGGTGTTCTCCTGTAGCGTCGTGGGCGCGCCGTCGGCCACTTTTACGCCGCGGTCGAGAATGGCGAGGCGATGGCAGCGTTCTGCCTCGTCCATGTAATGCGTCGACACGAGGATTGTCGTGCCGCGGACCGACAGCTCGAAGAGCTTCGCCCAGAAGTCGCGCCGGCTTTTGGGATCGACGGCGCTGGTCGGCTCGTCCAGCAGCAGTAACTCGGGGTGGTGCAGCACGGCACCGGCGAGCGCGAGCCTTTGTTTCTGGCCGCCGCTCAGCGTTGCGGCGAACTGCTTCGCTTGCGCCTCCAGGTCGTAATGGCGGAGGAGTTCTTCGATCCGCGCATCGCGCCCTGCTCGGGGATAGGCATGGATATCCGCCAGGAACTCCAGGTTTTCACGGACGGTGAGGTCCGTATACAGCGAGAAGTTCTGCGTCATGTAGCCGATCTTCGACTTGAGCGCCGCGGCGCTGCCGGGTACGTCCAGGCCCAGCACCCTCGCGCGGCCGTCCGTGGGAGTGAGCAATCCGCAGAGCATGCGGATAGTCGTCGATTTGCCCGAGCCGTTCGGCCCGAGAAAGCCATAGATCACGCCTCGCGGCACGTCCAGGTCCAGGTCCTTGACCGCCCGCAGCTCGCCGAAATGCTTGGAGAGGCCGCGCGCCCGGATCGCAAGTTCGCTCTCGGCTGGAGCGGCCGTCGCCATTTCAGTCACGGGTGAGGAAAGCGACTTCGACCGGCACGCCATCCGGTAGTCGCCGCTCGAAGCCGCGAATGTCGATCTCGGCGGCGAAACTCAGCCGGCCGCGGTCGCGTTCGGTGAGTGCGTAGTACGGTGTGAAGGCCGCATCGCTGGCGACCCAGCGCACACGCCCCTCGAGCGCTTGCGAGAGGCCGTCGACGAAAACCCGGGCTTCCGTGCCCGGCACAATGGATACACGGACGGATTCCGGCACGTAAACGCGGGCGTGCGGCTGCTCGCCGGTGAGCAGTATGAGCATGGGCCTCCCCACCTGGGGGCGCTCCCCGGGCTCGAACAGGATGCTGTCGATCACCCCGTCGGCGGGAGCGAACGCGCTGTGGCGCTCTGCGTCGACTTCGAACTGCGCGACGCGCGCTTCGGCCGCTGCGACCGCAGCCTCCGCTTGCCGCAATTCCTCCACGGTCGTGCCCTCGAGCAGTTCTCTGAGCCTTGCTTCGCGGGCTTCCAGCTCCGCCTGCGCAACATCCAGCGCCGCGGCAGCGCGATCCAGGGCCTCGCGGGAGGTGAGATTCTGCTCGAAAATTCGCTTTGCGCGCTCGTACTCTAGCTCGAGAAAGGCCACTTGCTGTTCTGTCCCGGTCACATCGGCACGCGCCGCGGTCACCTGTTCCTGGCGCGGCCCGCGCACCAGTTCGTCGAGCCGCGCGCGGGCCTGGGCGAGCACGGCCCGGGATTCGGCAAGCTGCGCCTCCATCCGCGACCGGTCCTGCTGCAGCAGCAATTCGCCGGCGGTTACCGATTGTCCTTCGACGACTCGAATCTGCGTAATCGCCTCGTCGACGGCGGCGCTGATTTCGACTCGCTCCGATTCCAGGTAGCCGACAACGCGCCCGGCGTCGTCGGCTCCGTAGCAGCCGGCGAGCAGCAGCACTGAGCCGAATATGAGCGAGAGGACCCTCATGGGCTTCCTGCCTTGCCATTCCTGCCTTGCGTATTGCCAGGTGCCCGGATCGCGCGGATCAGCAGGTCGACGTGCGCTTCGATGAAGCGATCGGAGTCCAGCTCGTGATGCGGATCGAACACGATCGACCAGGCCACCGACGTCAGGACGGGTGAGATCAGCAGCTGTGGAAACTCCTGGACGGCGGAGGGGCGGAACTCGCCGGCATCCACGCCGCGCTGTATGAGCTTGCGCAAGGCGCCGAGCCCGTGCGCCACCACGTTCTCCCAATACCAGGCCGTCAGGTCCGGGTGGCGGTGTCCTTCCGCGATCATGAGCCGGACCAGCACACGCGCCGGGGATTTCGGTAATTGCCGCGCCAGCTCGAGGAACGGGCCGCGCAGGTAGTCCTCGGCGGAAAGTTCCGTCTGGTCGATCGTCTTCTGCAGGGCCTCGATCCGCGGCGAGACGACGCTTTTGATCACCGCTTTGAACAACTCTTCCTTGGTGCGGAAATACAGGTACAGCAGCCCCTTGCTCACGCCGGCCCGCTTGGCAACGTCGGTGACGCGGGTGGCGGCATAGCCTTTTTCCGCGAAGGCGGCGAGGGCGGCGCGGGTGATCTCCTCGGGTCGATCGTCCTTGCGGCGGCGAAATCGGGGGCGGGACACGGTCTGCCTGTTACTGACCAAGAGGTCAGCAGTATAGTTAATGACCACGCGGTCAGCAAGAGGACGGGCGAAGGATCGCGAAAATGGTAGGCTTCGCCTCCATGTTCACCTACCTCGACCCCAGCGTCCGGGAACGCCTGATCGCAGAGGGGAAGCTCATTCGCATCGACGCCAACGGCCATCCGTCGGCCCCCGACCGGCCGCTCGCCGCCGGCGAGAAGGCGATCAGCATTCTCGGCCCCATTCCGCTGCCGCTCACGCGGAACGGGCGTCGCTTCCAGGCGGATTGGTATGCGAGCGTGCGCCACACGGAGCTCACCAAGGTGGAAGAGCTGGCGGACGAGCTAAGGGAAAGGGATGGGCAGCAGTCGTTCGCCATTCTCGCTTCCTCGATGGCGGTCAACAGCGTGCTGGTGCTGGGCCGCCCGGAGGAATGGACCAGCCCGCTGGTTCGGGTGCACTCGAGCTGTCTCACCGGCGACGTCTTCGGTTCCGAGCGCTGCGAGTGCGGTCCGCAGTTCCTGGCGGCAATGGAGCGCATCGCCGACGAGCCCGGCGGCGGGCTCGTGATCTACATGTCAGGGCACGAGGGCAGGGGTATCGGGCTATGGGCGAAGGCAGCAACCTACGTGCTGCAGGACGCCGGCGAGAATACGTACCAGGCGAACCGCTCGCTGGGACTGCCCGACGATTCGCGCGACTTCAGCGACGCGGCGTCGCTCCTCAAGTATTTTCTCGGCGATCGCCCGTTTCGCCTGCTCACCAATAACCCGAAAAAGGTCGCCGACCTGAACAACTTCGGCGTGCATAACATTACGCCGGTCAAGCACCTGATCGGGGTGACGGAGCGAAACAGGGATTACCTGAAGGCGAAGCGCGACTGGGGGCACGAGCTGGACCTGGATGATTTCGAAACGCCGGGCCGCTCCTGAGACGGGCTCCTGGCACCCTTGGCCTGGTGCCGATGTGAATTCGACTCGCAGTAGCCCGTCTCACGGGCCATCCGGATCTCACTGCCGCCACAGTCGCCGATTTTCCGCGCCATCCTCGAAATCGGACCGGAACGGATTGATGTCCAGACCGCCGCGTCGGTTATAGCGCGCGTACACCGTCAATCGCTCCGGTGCGCAGCGCGCCTGGATATCGACGAAAATTCGCTCCACGCAGCTCTCGTGAAAAGCGCAGTGGCGCCGGTAGGAGACGAGATAGTGCAGCAAGCCCCGCCGATCGATCGCGCGGCCGCGGTAGCGGACGAGCACGCTGCCCATGTCCGGCTGGTTCGTTACCGGGCAGTTGCTGCGTAACAAGTGGGAATGCAGCTCCTCGGCAACGACGTCGGTGCGCGTGCATTCGAGGAGCGACGAGTCGACTGCCGGGGCGCTGCATTCCACGTCAAGATCATCGATGCACTCACCCGGCAGGCTGGCGAATGCGCCGGAAGGAGGAAACGCGGCGACACTCACCGTCACCGGGCTTGCGGCGCTCTGCGACAGGTCACCGGCGATCACCGCTTCCACCTCTTCTGCCGACCCGTAGCGGCTCATTGCCAGCGAATTGAGATAGAGCTTCAGCGACTTCGATTCGATGAGGTTTGGTGAATCGGCGGGCACGCGAAAGGTCGCCGTAGCGGCGATCGGCTTCCCGCGGCGGTCGAGCCATGACAATTCCCACGCGTTCCAGATGTCCTCGCCGCGGAACGGCAGCGGCTCGCGGATGCCGAGCGGTTCGCGGCTGTCGCGCCGCGCCACCGCGCACAGCAGGTCCGGCGCGTAGCGATCGGGATAGTCGGATTGTTTACCGAGCGGCGTGTCGGCAGTCATTGGCTGTCAAAGCGGGGAAAGCAACGATTTTACCCGTCAGGGCGCGAGTCTCTACAATTCTCGCAGCTCCCGTCGCAGCAGCTTGCCGGCTGAAGATCGCGGGATCCGGTCGGTCCAGAAGAATCTCCTCGGGGTCTTGTAAGGCTCGAGCTTTTGCCGGAGCAGTTTCGCGAGCTCGGAAAACGCGGGAAGCTCGCCATCCGGTCGCCCGGGCACGAGCCAGACGGCAACCATTTCGCCCGACAAGCCTTGCGGATCGGGAATGCCGGCGCAGGCGCAGTCGGCGATCGCCGGGTGCCGTTCGAGTATCTCCTCGATTTCCTGCGGCAGGACCTTGCGCCCGCCGACGTTGATGACGTCGTCCGCACGGGCCTCCAGGAAAACATACCCGTCGGCATCCTGGCGTCCGAGATCTCCCGTTCGGAGCCATCCGGCCCGCAGGGTGTTGGCCGTAAGTTCCGGATCCCGCCAGTAGCCCGACATCAAGTGACCGCCGCGCACTTCGATCTGCCCGGTTTCGCCGCAACGGAGCGATTCGCCGGACTCGTCCGCGATGCGCAGCTCGACGCCGGGACTCGGCCTGCCGATGGAGTCCAGCTTTTCTCCGTCCCCGTGGAACTCGAGGAACACGGAGCGGCTCGCCTCCGTCAGCCCGTAATGCATGCAAAGCCGCGTGTTCGGCAGGAGCTCCATCAAGCGGCGCTTTTGCTCGATCGGCATCGCCGAGCTGCCTATCTCGACGTAGTCGAGCTGATCCGCGAAATGCGCCAGTGCTTCGCCGTCGCTCAACAGGATTGCGATGCCGGCGGGCACGGATGCGAATCCGGTCGCGCGGTGCTGCGCCAACGCCGCGATGACGCGCCCCGCGTTCGCGAACCCCGGTACCAGGACCAGGGTGGCACCGAGCGACAGGACACAGCGCATTCGCCCGAGCCCGAACGAATGGTTGAGGAGGAGCGGCAGCACTTCGACAGCGTCGGGAGTGGTCCCGATGAAACGGTTGATGTGCGCGCAGGCCGTGGCGAGTGCGCGGTGGCTGAGCACGACGCCCTTCGGGTCCGCGGTGGTGCCGGTAGTGAACAGGATGTCCGCGGTGCGATCCAGCGAGACGTCCACGGAGGGCGCCGACGAGCCCCCGATGCGGCCCGCCAGCTCGGTATACCGCGCCTGGTGCCGCACCTCTGCCGCGAGCGGATTGCGGGATACGGTGACGCACGGAGACAGCTTTTCTATAACGCGTAGAAGCCGGTCCGGAGGGGTGCGCGGGTCGAGTGGCGCGCAGATGCCGCCGAGGCTGTGCACGGCCAGGTAGGTCGCGACGAAATCGCCATCCGATTCGGCGAGCAGCGCGACCCGCTCCCCGGCGGCTACGCCGTACCCCGATCCGAGCAGCGCCGCGCGATTCCTGACAGCCCGGCCCAGCTCGCCATAGGAGAGCGACCGGTCCCCCCAGGCTACTGCCGTTTTGCCGGCTGTCCCGGGGACATCGGCATGCGCCAGGATCTGCCGGAACAGGGGCTGCAGGTTCATCGTCCGGCGCGGTGGCCGATGAACGCAACGATCTTGTCGACCGAATCGATGGCTGAAGGGTCCAGGGTGCCGAAATCGATGTGTATCCCGAACTGTTGCTCGAGCCACAGCGACAGGCGCACCAGTGCAAGCGAATCGAGAATGCCGGCCTCGACAAGCGAGTCGGAAGCGCTGTAGTCGCCGGCCCCGAACTCGATGAACAAATCCTCCTGCAGGTAATCACAAACCTGTTGCCGAACGGCATCGTCTTTCTTCCCGCCCAGGCTTGCGGAGCCTGCCGCCGGCACCGGCTGCGCCCTGCCATTCGACGCTCCAGGCCGATCCCGCACCGGGCGGGCCGGATTACCCCAGACGACCGAGTTGTCCGCCACGCTCTCATAAACGACGGAACCCGGCGCAACGATGGCATTCTCGCCGATGCTTACGCCGTCCTGCACGATTGCGCCCATGCCGATACGCGCGTTGCGTCCCAACTGGATTGCTCCGCTCGTGAAGCGCTCCGACTTCTCGCCTGCGGTGCCGTTCAGTTCCACGACGTACCGGCCGCCGGCGATCATTGCGTTTCCCGCTATAGAGACGTTGTCGTCGATCGAGATCGGTCCTTGCGCCACGATATCGACGTGTGAACCGATGTTGCAGTCCGAGCCGATTTCGATGTGCCCGACCTTCGCCTGGATGGCGGCACCGCTGCTGACGATGACGCGATCGCCTATCACGATGCCGGCCTCACCGGCGCCGCGCGCATCCAGCAGGCAGTCGCGGTCCAGCACAACGCCGTCGCCGAGCGTAATCCGGTCCGCGTGTCGCAAGGTCAGGTTCTGCCCGAAGATGACGTTTTTTCCCGTCTTGCGGAACAGGCTCGGAAACAGCCATTTGCGCAACACCAGACCGAGTGCCCCTGGCATCGGGGCAATGAACAGCATCAGCAGTTCATAGCGGATCAGCTTCGGCCAGCTGAACGAATGAAAGGCCAGGTCGGTGTAGCGGGAGAACGCCGATCGATCGTCGTCGAACAACCGGTTTCGAATGAAACCGGCGTCGTCCAGGCGCAACCGTTGCCGTTGCCGGTCGGTACTGCCGCGAGCGTCTTTGTCTACGTGATTCATACCTGCCAGGACAGTGGCTCCAGGGACAAAGATACCGCGCTTTCTGAGCGGTGCGGGAATATGTCGCCCTTGCGGACGCCGCTTTTTTCTTGTTAAAGGCCGGCGACACCGGAACCTCCCCCGATGGGAGGTTCCGGCCGGCAGCAACCGGTCAGGCGGAGCGCCGGCGCCGTCCTGCCGCGACAAGGCCGAAGAGTACGAGCAAGGTCCAGGCGCCGAGCGAGCCGCCGCCGCCACCGCCGCTGTCACCGCCGCCATCGCCGCCGCCGTCGCCGCCGCCATCTCCGCCGCCGTCACCACCACCGTCTCCGCCGCCGTCTCCACTGGCCGCTTCGACGGTAATGGTGAAGGGCTGTGTCGTGGCATCAGTGCCGTCGGATGCCTGTATCGAGACGGCATGATCGCCCACCTCATCGGCGCCCGGCGTGCCGGTTAGCGTGGCCGTGCCGTCGCCGTTGTCCGTCAACGTGAGCCAGCCGGGCAGATCTTGCGCCGGCGCGATGGTGATGTCATCGCCGTCGGCGTCGCTTACTGCGATGTCGTAGGTGTACGCCTCGTCCTCCGTTGCCTGCGTAACGGCAGTGCTGGTGAACTCCGGCGGCGTGTTTTCGCCGCGGTCGGGCGCGGGCGAATCGCCGAAGGGATCGGCCGTGCCGTTGTTGAGATAGATGCGATCATGACCTGGCACATCGATTACGTCGTCATCATCGGAGTCGAACGGCTCGTTGGCAACCACAATGTCGATGTCGCCGTCGCTGTCGACATCGCCCGCCGCAAGCTCGCGTGACTGGTGTTCGTCTGTCGAGATGTCCGTGCCGGGGGCGAAGGTGACTTCAACCTCACCGTTTTCAACGAACTGGTTGAGGTACAGCCGGTTCCGCGACGTCCCCGCCCCAGCGACCAGGTTGGCGACCGCGAGATCGAGGTCGCCGTCGCCGTCGAAATCTGCCAGCGCGCCGCCACTCGTCATATCGGCATCCGCACTGACGTCCCGGGCATCGCCCATGCTGACATTGCCCGCCAGGGACTCATTCAGGAAAAAT
>DATABW010000215.1:0-13422 GCA_036259375.1 Woeseiaceae bacterium | reverse complement strand
CTGACGACGCTCGTGGCGCTGGATACGTTGGGACCGACCTACACCTGGAAGACGGAAGTCTACCTGCGGGGCGAAGTCGAGGAAGAGACGCTGGCCGGCGATGTCCTCCTTAAGGGCTACGGAGATCCCTATCTCGTTGCCGACCGCTTGTGGCACATCGTGAGGTCGATCCGCCGAGCCGGGATTGACCGGATTTCGGGAGACCTGCTGCTCGACGACAGCTATTTCGATATCACCGGCTACGATCCCGCGGCATTCGACAACCAGCCGCTACGGGCCTACAACGTCGCGCCAAACGCGCTGATGATGAATTTCAAAGCCGTCCGCTACATCTTCGAGCCTGACATCGCCACGTCGACCGTCGACCTCAGCCTGCTGCCGGCGCTCGATAACCTCCAGGTCGTCAATCAGCTGTCGCTCGGCAACGGTAGTTGTAGCGGATACCAGCGCGGCATCACCATTACCGCTAACGAGGACGTGGACCAGATGATATTCAGCGGCCGCTTTCCGAGCGGCTGCCGATCCTATTCCATGTACCGAACTGCGCTCAGTCACAACGAGTTCGCCTATGGCATGTTCAAGGCGCTGTGGCTCGAAGGCGGTGGTGAATTCTCCGGCAGCTGGAAGAACGTCGTGTACAGCGACGATGAGGAGCCATTCCTCAGCTTCGATTCGCTGCCGCTTACGGACATCATCACGCAGGTCAACAAGCACAGCAACAACGTGATGGCACGCCAGATCCTTCTGACGCTCGCCGCGGAGAAATTCGGCGCGCCCGGTGTCCTGGAGAATGGCCGCAAGGCAGTCAACCAGTGGCTGGATGAGCACGGAATGCAGTTCGACGATTTGAAGCTCGACAACGGCTCCGGGCTCTCGCGGGATTCGCGGATAACGGCGCGGCAGGTCGGAAAGCTGCTCCGGTATGCCTTCGACAGCCCGTTCATGCCGGAATTCATGTCGTCCATGTCGGTCACCGGCCTGGACGGAACGCTGTCGCGCCGCTTCGAGGAAGACCCGCTGACCGGAATGGGACACATCAAGACGGGCTCACTCAATGACGTCACCGCCATTGCCGGATATCTCCAGGCACGCTCGGGCACGCGTTACATCATCGTGTCGCTGCAGAATTACGAGGGCGTGCACCGGGGTACGGGGGAGGAAGTACAGACGGCCCTGCTGAGATGGCTGTACGAGATGTAGCCGACGTGCGCCCTGTCACATAAAAAGGGCGCTCTCCCGGTAACATGAGGCCATGGCCGCGCGGGGCGCCGCGGGCCGCTGTTCGGCACCGGGCCGGGAGAGTACATGCGATCGATTCTCGTAATTCCGCTGCTCATCGCACTGCCGCTCGCGGCAAGAGCGGAAACGGCCTTTGTAACGGACAACCTGCGCCTCGGGCTGCACCGCGCTGCCGACACCAGCGATCGCGCGTTCCGCACGTTGGAAAGCGGGCAGCAAGTCGAAGTCCTGGCGCAGGACCGCTATTACGCGCACGTCCGCTTGCCTGACGGCGCTGTGGGGTACCTGAAAGCAGCTTATCTCGTCAACGAAAAACCGGCGAAGCTGATCGTTGCCGAGGCACGAGCGCAAGCAGACCGGCTCGAACAGGAGCTCGCGACACTGCGGGAGCAGTTTGCCGGGCCGGCAGCCACGATCGGCGCCCTGGAAGCGCAGGTGGCGGAACAGAAGGCGGCAATCGAAAAAAATCTCGCACGGGTAGCCGAACTACTCGACAGCAACCAGAGCTATGCAGCGCGCGCCGAGCAGTACCAGTACAGCCTGCCGATGAGCTGGGTGGGTGCCGCGCTCGGCGTCAGCCTGTTTGCCGGGTTCATGCTGGGGTGGTGGTGGCTTGATTACCGCAGCCGCAAACGCCACGGCGGCATGCGAATCTACTGATCCGCGACGCGTGCGGATTCTTTAAAGCTGCTCCAGGTTCCGCCGCGGAAGTTCCGGCGGCGATGCAGAGATCGTCGTATGCACAGAGTGGTTGGAAACCGTGCCGAAGCGGCTGTGATCGTTGCCGTGGCGGTGCGACAGGCTGCGTATGCCGTCCACTTCACGCATGATCAGGCGGGCGCGACTGATGACAACATCGCCGGCTGCGGTTATGCCGTCGAGGCTCTTTCCCTTGCGCGTGAATATCTGCAGGCCAAGTTCGTCTTCCAGCAGCTTGAGCTGCTTGCTGACGCCCGGCTGCGAAGTGTAGAGGCGATCCGCCGCCGCCGTGATGTTCAGGCCGTTATCCACAATCGCAAGTAGATACTTCAATTGTTGTAGCTTCATGGTTGCGCCGCTAGTGTCGCCGACATTGAGTAGACCTGCGTTCCGGCGGTTCGTTGCAACCAGCGGCGCAGTTTCCACGCAACGCTTTAGACTTTTCAGTTATTAGGGAACTCGGGGGCGATCGGGCCGTAAACGCCTGACGGAAAAGACTAAAACGCAGCCACGCTGAGACGCCGATCACAGCGTCCCCGGCTCGATCGTGGCATCGTGCCCAGGCCCGAGCTGGAGAGCCGCATGTCAGCGGACCTGCCGAACAATTCTGCCGTTGATGAAGTTGGACTGCACGGTCAGCTGCTCCAGTCGCTGGTGCCGCGCGCGCAATCATTTGCCTACTATTTGCCGGACCGCTCGTGCGCCTGGAGCAGCGACGGTGGCGACGACTCCGAGATCGACAACTATGTCGCCGAGCTGCCGCCGGCCGTCCTGAACGGCACCGGCACGGACACCGGACCGCTCCGCCGCACGCTGACCTCCGGGCGTACGGTGCTCGGGCTGGCCGTGCGTAGCGATGAGGCACCCACGCACGGCTTGCTGATCGTGGCGTTCTCGCGAAACGAGGGGAAGTCGTCGTGGTTCGATCCCGACGCGGTAAAAAGCGCCTTGAACCCCGCGGTCCGGCTGATGGCCGCGAGCCTCCACGTGAACCGGCGCCTCGCCGCCGAGACCGGCCGCGCCACCGAGGCCGAGCAGGAACTGAAGCTCGTCTACCAAATCGATGAGAAGATTCACGGCAGCTCCCGCAGTCATGCCCGCCTCGCTCAACTCGTCGGACAGAGCGGACGGTTCCTCGGGATCGCCTATAGTGTGTTGCTCATGCCCGCAAAGCGGATCCGCATCAGCGCGACACACTCGAGCTGGAAAGCGGTCAACCGAAAGTCGCTGGACAAATACCTGATCGACAAGCTGTTCCCCCGATTGAAGGGCCGTCGTGCGCCGGTCATCTTCGAGATTCCCGCAGTGCCGGGTTCCACCGACCTTGCAGAACAGGGGTACCAGACGCTGGTTTGCCCATTGGTCGACCGGTTCGGCAATCTGGAGGGTATGCTGGCCCAGCTCGGCCGGATTGACCGTCAGCCGTTCAAACCTTCGCATTCGCGTTTCATGTCACACATAGTGCGCAAGGTCGCCTATGTCATCGAGCAATCGTTCGATGCCATGACCGGCCTCATGAACCGTGCCGGATTCCAAGCCCAGCTCGAAGAAGCCATGAAGTCCCTCTCGGGTAAGGACGACGTCCACCACGTCATGTATTTCGATCTGGATAACTTGCACCTCGTCAACGACACGTTCGGCCAGCAGGCTGGAGACGAGGTCGTCACGCGCTTCGCCCAGATCCTCGAAGAAGCCCTGCCGAAGAACGCCGTGGCCACCCGCCTGACGGGGGACGATTTCGCGATTCTCCTGACGCACAGCGTGTTGGACGACGCAGTGGACCTCGCGCGCGCCGTGCAGGAGAGCAGTCGGGACCTCCGGTACCTGCAAGGCGACAAATCCCTGCAGGTCACGGTAAGCGCCGGGGTCGCGCCGTTGCTTGCCGACACAGCCGACGGCGAGGCCGCCGTGACGGCGGCGCGGATCGCCTGCGATTCCGCGAAGGATCACGGCCGCGATCGCGTCGAGGTCTACGACCGCGATGACCAGAGCATCGTCCGCCGTTACGACGACATGCACCTGGTGGCCGAAATCCAGAAGACGCTGGATGCCGATGGATTTGTACTGTTTGCGCAACCCATCGTGTCTTTGGCCGGACGGAACGGAGGCCGGCGCTTCGAAGTGCTGCTGCGCATGAAGGACAGCACCGGGAACAAGATCTCCTCCAAATCCTTTTTTTCCGCGGCGGAGCGTTACCAGCTGATGCCGCAGATCGATCGTTGGGTAGTGTCGACAGTGATGCGCAAGCTCTCGCCGCAGGCGTCGCGCCTCGTGGAAGCCGGCGTGAGCTTCGCCATCAACCTTTCCGGCCAGACGCTCGGCGACGACGGCATCCTGAACTTCATTGAAGAGGAACTCGAAGCGAGCGGCGTCGCACCAGGCACGCTGTGCTTCGAGGTCACCGAATCCGCGGCAGTATCGAATCGCGCCAAGGCCCAGGATTTCATCGACGCCCTGCGCGCGCGTGGCTGCCGCTTTTCTCTGGACGATTTCGGCGCCGGCCTCAGTTCTTTCGCGTACCTGAAAAACTTCAAGGTCGATACCCTGAAGATCGACGGCAGTTTCATCCGGGACATCACGAAGAACCGGATCTCGGAATCCATGGTGGCCGCCATCACGCAGGTCGCGCGGGTGATGAACCTCGAAACCGTTGCCGAGTACGTCGAGAACGCGGAAACCCGGGAGGTCGTCGCCCGGCTGGGCGTCGATTACGCGCAGGGCCACAGTGTTGGCAAGCCGGTCGCGCTGGAGGAAATCCTCGCCGCCCTTTAGCCGCCGCAGGTGCCGGACCTGCCGATCGGTGTTTCCGCGAAAGAGCAAAAATGGCAAGCCCCGCACCCGGCCCGTTAGACTCTCTGCGTGAACGATGCCATCGGCAAGGATCTGACACCCGCGATCGGTGCATTGCCCGCAGCACTGCGCAGCTCCGTCGAGTTGTGGGCCGAACGTTTCCGTGATCGAAATCCGACGGGGCTGGACTCGCTCGATGCTGCCACGCTCCGCCCGCTGCTGCGGCTGGTCGCCTGCAGCGAATTCGCCGGCCACACGATCATCCGGGAGTGGCCGTGGTTCAGCGAGGTGCTGGCGAAGCCCGGGGCGGAACCGGACCTGCGCTTCGAATTGTCCGCGGCTGATCCGGAGACGGACGACATCAAGACCGGGCTCCGACGCTTCCGCAACCAGCGCCTGTTGCACATTCTTTGGAGAGAGACGACCGGGCGCGCCGCTACCGCGGTCACGCTCGAATCGCTGTCGAAGCTCGCCGATAACCTGATCGCTGCCAGCGTGCAATGCGCCGAGGCCCGATTGAACGAGCGATGCGGCCGGGTCCGCGACAGCTCCGGGAAAGAGCAGAGGCTCGTGGTGCTGGCGATGGGTAAGCTCGGCGGATGCGAACTCAACGTCTCATCCGACATCGACCTGATCTTCCTGTACTCGGGCGATGGCGAATCGGATGGCGAGCGCCGGCTTTCGGCACAGGAATACTTCACGCGGCTGTCCCGGCAGGTCGTGGCCATGCTGGAGGAAGTGACGCCCGACGGCTTCGCCTACCGGGTGGATACGCGGCTGCGGCCCTTTGGCGATAGTGGACCGCCCGTGCTCAGCTTCAGCGCCCTCGAATCCTACCTGCTGCGACACGGCCGGAGCTGGGAACGTTACGCGTACGTCAAGGCGCGTGTGATCGCTACCAGTCCGGCTCGCGAGGCAGAACCTGTGACCGCCGAACTGATGAAGGACATCATCGAACCGTTCGTCTACCGCCGTTACCTGGACTACGGCGTATTCGAATCCCTGCGCGAGATGAAGGCCCTGATCGCGGCCGAAGCCCGCAAACGCCAGCTGGCTCCTAACATCAAGCTCGGGCCGGGCGGCATCCGCGAAATCGAATTCATCGCCCAATCCCTGCAACTCGTGCGCGGCGGCAGCGATCGCAACTTGAGGACGACCGGCCTCCAGCCCGCGCTGCGGCACCTCGCGCAGACCCGTGGCCTCTCGGCCGCCGCGGCGGCCGAGCTCGCCACGGCCTACCTGTTCCTGCGCCGCGTGGAAAACGCCCTGCAGGCGATGCGCGACCAGCAGGTCCACGAGCTGCCGAAAGACCCCGCCGACCGGGCGCGGCTCGCCCTGGCCGTCGACTACCCGGACTGGGACGCCCTACACGCCTCCGTGGAGCGGTATCGCCGCTGCGTCAGCAAGCACTTTTCCGCTGTCGCGTTTCGCGGCGGGGACGAAAAGCCGGTTTCCGGTTTCGTCGATGCTCTGTCCGCCTCCTGGTCTGCTCGAGCGAGCGAGGAGGAGTGGCGGGCGCTCCTGGAGCAGTCCGGCTTCGTCGATGCCCCGGCAATCGCCAGCATCATCGTCGGTTTTGCCCGCAGTGCCGCTGTCGGGCAGGTCGACCGGACAGGCGCAAAGCGGCTCGCACAGTTCGTGCCGGAGCTGCTCGGCGTGCTGCGGGAGCACGAAAACGCGCCTGTCGTGCTGCAACGGGTGTTGGCCGTGTTGGAGAAGATCCTGCGGCGCAGCGCCTACGTCGCCCTCCTGATCGAGAATCCGGCAGTGCGCGATCGGCTCGTCGGCCTTTGCGAGAAGAGCGCCTGGCTCGCTGAGGAGATCGGGCGCTATCCGCTGCTGCTGGACGAATTGCTGGACCGGCGCCTGCACGAGGAGGTGCTGACCCGGGAGGAGATGCAGCAGGACCTGGACCGGCGCTTCGACCGCCTCGCGGAGACCGACAGCGAGAGATTGATCGAAAGCCTCGGCCAGTTCCAGCGCGCCATGTTGTTCCGGATTGCCGTTGCCGACATCGCGGGCAACCTGCCGGTCATGAAAGTCAGCGATCGCCTGACCGAGCTCGCCGAGATCGTGCTGCAAAAGGCGCTTGCGATCGCATGGCGCGACATGACGGATAAACACGGCAGGCCGCCAGCCAGGAGCGGCCGCGGCGATGCAGGGTTCGGCGTCGTTGCGTACGGCAAGTTCGGCGGAATGGAGCTGTCGTATCGCTCGGACCTGGACCTGGTTTTCCTGCACGATTCCACGGGCGATGCGCAGGAAACGGACGGCGAAAAGCCGCTGGACAACAACATGTTTTTTGCGCGCCTGGTGCGCCGGCTCGTGCATTTTCTGAGTGCGCAGACGGCGACCGGCGCGATGTACCAGGTCGATACGCGGCTGCGGCCGAGCGGCCAGTCCGGCCTGCTGGTAACCAGCATCGAGGCCTTCGAGCGTTACCAGGAGGAAAACGCCTGGACGTGGGAGCACCAGGCACTGCTGCGGAGCCGCTTCGTTGCCGGAAGTGCCCTGATTGCCCGGGAATTCGAGCGCGTGCGCAACGAGACGCTCCGTAAACGCGTGCGCCGCGATCGGCTGCGCCAGGACGTGATCGCGATGAGGCACAAGATGCGGGAGCGGCTCGACAAGACCGACAACGCGCGGTTCGACCTGAAGCAGGGTACGGGCGGCATTGCCGATATAGAGTTCATCGTGCAATACCTGGTGCTCGAGCACGCGGAACGGCACCCGGCGGTGATTCACTACCCGGACAACATCCGCCAACTTGGAACGCTGGCCGCGGCGAATTGTCTCCCGGCGGAGCAGGTGACCCGGATCCAGGGTATTTACAAGAGCTACCGCTTGCGACTGCACCGGCTGGCGTTGGACGAACAGCCGCCTTTCGTCGAGCCGGGGGAGTTCCGCGACGAACGCCGCTTCGTCGAGGTTCTATGGCAGCAAATACTGGGCGAGCCGGGCGCCTAGGAGCCGCCGTTCGGGCGCGTGCGGCGCGGGCGGATTTGTGCTCGATGGTGCCACCGGAGTACTTGCCCGGAATGCAGGCTCCTCCCGGGGCGCCAGTTGCTATAATTCGCCGCCAGCAATCCAGAGCCCGAAGGTAAACCCAGTGGCAGCCAGAGCCGGCACCGTCGACCAGAACCTCATTCCCGCGAACGCGCAGCACCGCTATGAAGTAGGACCCGGGGACATACCGCTGTCCTGCCCCATGCCCGGCATGTACCTGTGGAACTCCCATCCCAAGGTCTACCTGCCGATACTGGAGACCGGCGAGGCAAAATGTCCCTACTGCGGCGCCGAGTACTATTTCAAAGCCGGCGGCGGTTGAGCGACCGACGCCTATGCACATCGTGACCGGCGGAGCCGGCTTTATCGGCAGCAACCTGGTCCGGGAACTGGTCGAGCGCACGGGCGACGACGTGATCGTCGTGGACGATCTCACCGACGGCCATAAATTCCGGAACATCGCCGATCTGGGCGTCGCCGATTACTTCGATAAGGACGATTTTCTGGAGCGCGTCACGTCGGGTGGCGAGTTCCGCTCAGGCGTGCGGTCCGTGTTTCACCAGGGGGCCTGCTCGACCACGACGGAGTGGGACGGGCGCTTCATGATGCGGAACAACTACGATTACTCGAAACGGCTGCTGCATCATTGCCTGGAGCACGGCATACCGTTCATCTATGCCTCGTCCGCTGCCGTTTACGGCGGCGCCCGGTCCTTCAGCGAGACTCCCGCGAACGAACTGCCGCTCAACATTTACGGCTATTCCAAGCTGCTGTTCGACCAGTACGTACGCCGACTGAGGCTCGAGCCGGACCAGCAGGTCGTGGGCCTGCGCTACTTCAACGTGTACGGTCCGCGGGAACAGCACAAAGGCCCGATGGCAAGTGTCGCGTTCCACTTCAATGAGCAGTTGCGGAAGGACGGTGAGGTCCAGCTCTTCGAAGGCACGGACGGCTATGAAGCGGGCGAGCAGGAACGGGATTTCGTCTACGTGGACGATGCGTGCTCCGTGAACCTGTGGTTCCTGGAGAACCGCGAGACCTCGGGAATCTTCAATGTCGGCACCGGGCGGGCGCAGACTTTCAACGAAGTCGCCAATGCGGCGATTGCCTGGCACGGCAAAGGCCGCATTCGTTACATCCCGTTCCCGGCCGTGCTGAAGCACGCATACCAGAGCTACACGCAGGCGGACCTGACGCGGCTGCGCGAGGTGGGTTGCGACGTCGAATTTCGCCCCGTGGACAAAGGCGTTCGGCAATACCTCGACGTCATCAATGACCCGATGGCGCGGATTTAAAATCGCCCATATTGCGGCGATCTTCAGCGATTACCGTCGAACATCTCCCTGTATCGAACAATCGGTCGATCTGCGCGTTGACCGACGCAACGCGGATCAGGCTCATGGCACGTGGGTCCCGGACCCGCTGGCCCCAGCGCAGCTCGTCGACTGATTTTCCGAGGAAACGGCGCGCGGCCTCCGGATAGGCGTTCACGGTCAGGTTACGGCTGAGATACGGGCCCGTGCGATCCGGGTTGGACGTCGCATACAGGCCGATGACGGGGGTACGGACGGTCGTGGCCATGTGCGCCGGACCGGAGTCCGGACACAGCAGCGCGGCCGCTGCGTCCAGCAGCGCCAGCAGTTGCTTCAGGCTGGTGCGGCCGATCAGGTTGACGATATCCGGACCGCAGAGCTTGCCAATGGTGCTGCCGTACTCCCGTTCAATCTCAGAGTTGCCGCCGGTCAGCACTATGCGGCAGCCGAACTTCTGCCTCGCGTGGTTGGCGGCGGCCGCATAGTTTTCGGCACTCCAGTTGCGGAAGTTGCGGCTGCGCTGGCTGCTGCACGGGCTAACGACGAACAGCGGCCGACCGTCTCGCTGGTACTGCGCCGCGAATTCGCGGTGACTCGAGGACAAGGGAATATCCCAGCGGAGGCGCCGCCGGGGCGCCCCGATCGCGGACGCGAACTCAAGCATTGCGTCCTGCGCGTGCTGCCGCTCCCGAGGCTCGATACGGCGGTTGGTGAACAGCCATTGAAAATCCTTGGCGCGTTCGCGATCGTAGCCGAGCCGGACCGCCGAAGGGACAAGCAGCGATAGGATATTGGCGCGCATGGACGCATGCATGCAAAGCGCTGCGTCGAAGCGCCTGTCGCGCAACTGCGCGCGGACATCCCGGTAGGCTGTCGTGCCGTTCGATTTATCGAAGGTGATAAACTCGATTCCGGGGATGTCGGCCATCAACGCGGCTTCCGTTCTGCCGATGATCCAGGTGAGGCGCGTTTCCGGCCACGTGTCCTGGATCGCCCGCACGACCGCCAGCGCGTGGCAGGTGTCGCCGATCGCGGAGAGACGGATGACACAGAGACTTTCCGGTGGCGACTGCTGAAACATCGTTGATCGGCCGCTGGGGGACGTGATTGGAGGCAATCCTGGAGAAGACCGAATCCGGCGCCATCCTATACGATCGGTCGATTCTCAACCACATCTCGGATGCACACTTCAGGCCTGACGGATGGCACGCGGCCACACCGGTGCAGGGCCGGCTGCGATCTGCGGGTCGTGGCAGCACCATGATCGTGTCTGACGGCGAACGTGAGTTCGTGCTGCGGCATTACCGGCGGGGCGGCATGGTGAGCCGCGTGAATCGCGACCGATACCTGTGGCGGGGCGAAAAGCACACGCGCGCGTTCTCCGAGTGGCGGCTGCTCGCACGACTGATTGACATGGGACTCGCGGTTCCGCGACCGGCGGCGGCGCGATACCAGCGCAGCGGGTTGTTCTACACCGCCGACCTGCTGACGGTCAGAGTGCCCGGTATCACGCCGCTGTCGGTCCGCCTTGCCGGAGAACCGGTAAATGAGGAGCTATGGCGCCGCGTAGGCCTGGGGCTCCGCCGCTTTCACGACGCCGGCGTTTTCCATGCCGACCTGAACGCGTACAACGTCCAGCTAACGGCGGACGACAACCTGTTCCTGCTCGACTTCGATCGCGGAGAACTGCGGCCACCCGGCCGTTGGCAGCAGGAAAACCTCGCGCGGCTGCATCGCTCGCTCCGCAAGCTGAAGCGCCTCGACCCGGCTCTGCATTTTAGCGAAGCGGACTGGCATGCCGCCATGAACGCCTATCGGATGCCGCAGCCTGCGTAGTCCGATGGACTGCAAGGTTCCTGTTGGTCAGAGTGGCTATCGCTGGTCGCCATAAACATTCGGCAGCGGCTCCGGCCGGTTCTTGAATTTGCGATGTACCCAGTAGTATTGCTCCGGGCAGAGTCGCACCTGCCGTTCCAGGATTTCCACGTACTTCCGGGTATCCTCGACAGGGTCGTCGCTCGGCAGCCCCTCGATCGGCGGGAGTATGCTCAGGACATAGCCACCCTCCGGCAGCCGCCGCGGAAAAAACGGTACCGCCACGGCTTTGCCCAGCCGAGCGAGGGTACCCGTCGCCGTGTTGGTCATCGCGGGCACACCGAAGAACGGCAGCAGGGCGGACTGCTTTCGGTCGTAGCTCTGGTCCGGCGCGTACCACACCGGCGTGCCTTCGCGCAGGGAGCGCACCATGCTCTTGATGTCGTTCTTGTCGATCGTGCTTCTCGCCGATTTCTCGCGGCTGGTGCGCAGTATCTCTGTCAGGAACTCGCTGCGATTCCTGCGGTATACCGCGTCGAAGGGTGGGCAGTTCAGGGCGAGCACGCGCCCGCTGATCTCGAGCGTGGTGAAATGTGCGCTCAGGAGAATGACGCCTTTTCCACGGCCCAGCGCTTCGCGTATGTGCTCGGCGCCTTCGATACGCGTCATGGCCAGCAGCTTCGCATCCGAGGCCCAGCGGCCGAGCGCGAGTTCAATCAGCGAAGCGCCCAGCGCTTCGAAATGTGCGCGCACCAGGCGGGCGCGATCCGCATCCGCCATCTCCGGGAAGCAGAGCTCGAGGTTCCGGCGGGCAATCGCGCGGCGCTCGCGCCCGAGTCGATGTGCTATCCGGCCGATGGCTTTTCCGAGGCCGAGCTGCAGGCGATAAGGCAGGAAGCACGACAGCCGAAGCAGCCCGAGACCGAGCCACGCCGGCCAGAACCGGGGCGTCCAGAAATGATGCAGGGGTTTGCGCCCGGCTCGCGCCATGTGAATTTCGCCTGGTGTACTGGAGCGACGCGAGTGTATCGGCAGGTTGGAAGCGGCCGCAAATCCGGGCCGGAAAACGGTTACTCCGACATGCCGTCGATGTAATCCTGGTTGCTCTCTTCCGATTCGTGCTTGAGCGCTTCGTCCTGCTTGTCCTGGGGCGCCTCGCGCTCGGCCGCCGTCGCTTCCGCGGTCTGGATGCCGACGTGAAAAGCGGCAAAGCCGGGCATCACCACCTGGTTACGGGCCATGCCGATGATGCGGCCCGAATAAGGCGAGTAGAGATTCGTACTGGCATTGCTCATCGGGTCGGTGATGGTGCCGAGGAGGTCGCCGCGCTCGACGGTGCTGCCGAGACTGACGTCGGACAGCAGTATCCCGCCGCTGTTCGCGCGCACCCATGTGGACTGGTAATAGACGGGTTCGGGATCGCCCCACATCCGGACCTCCTTCACCATGCCGAGCGTGTTGAGCAGGGTTTCGATGCCCTTGACGCCGTGCATCACTTCCTGCAACTCGAGCTCGGTAGGGCCGCCGGCCTCCAGCGTAACGGTCGGGATACCCGCGCGCGTCGCCGCATGGCGCAGCGTGCCTTCTGCCGGCTCGCTGTGCAGGATGACGGTCGCACCGAAGCCCTGTGTGAGCGTGACGACGTCCGGATTACGGAGGTCGGCGCGCAATTGCGGCAGGTTCGCACGTTCGAAGGACCCGGTGTGCAGGTCGACCAGGGCGTCGCAATGCGTCACGACCTTGGTGAAAAACGAGAATGCGATGCGCGAAGCCTGACTGCCCTGCGGATTGCCGGGGAAGTAGCGGTTGAGATCGCGCCGGTCCGGAAGGTAGCGTGAGGCGCGCCGGAAGCCCTGGAGGTTCACGATAGGCACGCCGATGACGGAACCCGACAATTCCTTCGGATCGAGATTGTGCATGACGCGCCGCACCATCTCGATCCCGTTCAGTTCGTCGCCGTGCACGGCGGCGGTCAGGCACAGCGTCGGACCCGGCAACTTGCCGTTGACGACGAGGACCGGCGTCGCGATCGGCACGCCTTCGAACAGCTCCGTCGCCGACCACGACAGGCGCTGGTAGGTGCCGGGCGGAACCTGTCCGTGCAGCAGCTGCAGCGGTTTCGCGCGGCGTTCCTCGGCCTGGGCGACGGCTTCCGACAGCGGCACCTCGGTCGTTCCCGGTTCCGGTGCGGTCATCGGGTCTATGGCGATGCCGAGGTCCTCCGGGATGGGCTCCCGTGCGACGGAGCTGCTGGCGGGTTCCTCGCTCGGTTGTGTTTCCGGCGGCGGAACCTCGATTGCGGGATCGGGGGCCGCTGCGGCATCTCCCTCGGCTGCGAGATCGCCACGCGCGTCAGGAGCTTCTTCGCCTTCTTCCCGCTCTTCTGCCGGCAGCTGCCTCACAGCCGGCGCTCGGGTTCGGGGAGCGGCGGCGGGCGGCTGGTCGGGCGCGGCTGCTTGCCCCGCTCCGGGGGATTCGTCGGCGCTGGTCGGGGAAGGCTCCCCTGTTCCGGCCACGCTGGAGGCATCCGTCGGCGGACCCGCGGGGGCAGCCGGATCGG
>DATABW010000214.1:0-15909 GCA_036259375.1 Woeseiaceae bacterium | reverse complement strand
GCGGCGTGCTCGGCCGGCGGCACGATGCCGAATCGCCCGAGATGGACGCCAAGGACATCCTGTACGCGTGGCGCGATTTCGAGTGCAGTTACTTTGCCGGCGCGCTGCTCGGGCCCAAAGCGCCGTTTCGCCAGTTCCTGGCGCGACACGCGTATGCGATCGACGTCGGCGGCAAGATCGACCTTTCCACGACACTCATCATGCGGCGCATGTCCAGCGTCTCGCCCTACCGTTACTGGCATTACTTCGACGCGTACCCTCCCGGCAACCTGCGCGCCGTCTATCGCGGCAACGGCATTCCGCTGCCGTGGGGCAACATGCGAATGGTGCTCGATCCCTGCCGGCACTGGGCCGTGTTCCGGATGCTAAACACGCGTTCCTCGAGGCCATCGGCGCAGATTTCGGTGCTGCGCAATGGCGAGGACGCCCGCCTCTATTGCTGCGAATCGATCCGCAGCCGGGACCCCGCGGGCAATACGCACGTGCTGTGCGCCGGTATAGACCTGGCCCCCGCGCTCACCTCGCAGGGCTTCGACGCACGCGAGATCGTCGAACAGATAGAACGAAGCTGCAATCGCGGCGGCGGCTCGGCGCCCATTCCCGCCGAGGCCCGGCGAAAGCTGGAGAACGTCGCCAAGATTCTCAACATCGGCTGGATCAGCGACGGCGCGGCGCAGGACGCCAACATCATCTGCCCACGCAGTTCTGCGTGTCCGCGTGAAAAGCATTGTCAGGGCCGCACCGCTTCTCGCCGGCCGCCCCAGATCGACCGGATCCGCGAAGAACTGGTGACGAGCGGGAAAGGTGCCGGAGCTTCGAATTCGAATTGATGGGGACTAACGTTGGCAAGACCGAGCGAGAGAAGGTCAACTCACTCGAAATTGAAGCTCCGGCACCTCGGCACGAAATCGAAGCTCCGGCACCTTTCGCCGTAAAAGCAATCTCCTACGGCTCGGGTGGCCGTAATCCGTCGGAGTAGTACAGCCGGCCTTCTGCGTCGATCACCACCCCTTCGTAATCGGGAAGTGTTGCTATCAGGCGCAGGCCGCGGTCGACGCCCATGACGAAGACCGCCGTCGACAGCGCGTCCGTGATCACGGCGTCCGGCCCGACGATGGTCACGCTGCGCACGCTGCCCGCCGGTTCGCCCGTCGATGGTTCGATGATGTGGTGGTAGCGCTTGCCGTTCTCGAAGAAGTAGCGTTCGTAATCGCCGGAGGTGGAAAGCGCCTCGTTCTCGAGCGGGATTCGGACCGCGACTTCACCGTCTTTCCGCGGATCGCGGATACCGACGACCCAGGGCGATCCTCGCCGATCGCCCACCAGCCGCGAGTCGCCGCCTGCGGTGACGATCGCATGTCGTATACCGCTATCGAGCAGGATGCCGGCGCCGCGCTCGACGGCGTAGCCCTTCGCGATGCCGCCGAGGTTGATGCGCACCCCGGGTTCGACAAAACGGACCGAACGCTCGGCGGCGTTCGTCTGCACGAGGCGGTAGTCGATCAGCGGCAATTCCTGGGCAGTAGTGTCGGCATCCGGCCGACGCTCTGCCCTGAAATCGTAATGCTGGCCGACGCTGTCGAACGTGATGTCGAACGCGCCGCGGGTGAGCACGGACATGTCGAGCGAACGTACGATGAGGTCGAACAGTTCCGCCCCGGCGGGCACGGCGCGCTCTGCCGCTTCGCGGTTGATGATCGAGATGCGGCTGTCTTCCCGGAAGGTACTCATCAGCGCGTCGATGCGTTCGAACTCGGCGAACACCGCCTGGACTGCCCTGGTGCCGGAGGGCCGGTCCTCGTGCCACAGTTGCACCCTGACCTCGGTTCCCATCATCGGCCGTTCACCGCTGATCCATTCGGCGCCGGCAGGCCCGGCGAGCGCCAGCGGTGTCACCAGGACGATTGCAAGGCGCCCGGCAGTCGAAGCTAGTGTCGGGGACGGTCGGGAGGTATCCTTGCCGCTACGTTGAAGCACGCCGGAGGTGTACTGTGACGTCATTGTTGATATTCCTCGCGATCGTCGTCGCGCTCGTCGTGTACGCGGTCAGCATTTATAATAGTCTCGTCAACCTCCGAAATCGCGTCAAAAACGCCTTCGCGCAGATCGACGTGCAACTGACGAGACGCTACGACCTCATTCCCAATCTCGTCGAAGCAGTGAAGGGCTACATGAAGCACGAGCGCGAAACGCTCGAAAACGTGATCCGCGCGCGCAACTCCGCCGTCTCCGACCTGGACGCCGCCAAGGCCGATCCGGCCAACGCAGAGGCGATAAGGCGGCTGGGCGAATCCGAAGGCGCGCTGGGCGCCGCCCTGGGCCGGTTGTTCGCGCTCTCGGAGGCGTACCCGGACCTCAAGGCCGACCAGAACATGATGCACTTCCAGGAAGAGCTGGCGAGCACCGAAAACAAGGTCGCGTTTTCGCGGCAGGCTTTCAACGATTCGGTCATGACCTACAACAACGCCACGCAGAATTTCCCCAACAACATCGTGGCCGGCATGTTCCGGTTCGAGGACGCGAGCTTCCTCGACATCGATTCGGCGCAGAAGCGCGAGGTGCCCGAGGTAGCGTTCACCTGAGTTGAATTTTTTCGACGCACAGGACCGGGCCCGGCGCAGCACGCGCCGCCTGGTCATCGTCTACATCCTGGCGACACTCCTGATCGTCGCGGCGGTGACTGCGCTGGTCGCCCTGGGCCTCTACACCACCGGCACGACGCGGACGATCGATCCTTCCATACTGCTCACGACGGCAGTGCTGGCCACGTTGCTGATCGTCGGCGCCACGCTCTACAAGACCGCCGTGCTGTCGGCAGGCGGCAGCCGTGTCGCGACCGAAATGGGCGGGACGCCGGTTTCGCCCGACGTCAACGATCCCCTGCGCCGGCGGCTGCGCAACGTGGTCGAGGAGATGTCCATCGCCTCCGGCGTGCCGGTGCCGGACATCTATGTCCTCGAGGCGGAACAGGGCATCAATGCCTTCGCCGCCGGTTACACGCCGGGCGACGCCGCCATCGCCGTGACCCGCGGCGCGCTCGAGACCCTCGACAGGGACGAGCTGCAGGGCGTCATTGCGCACGAGTTCAGCCACATCCTGAACGGCGACATGCGCCTCAACATCCGCATGATGGGCGTGCTGTTCGGCATCATGGTGCTGGGGCTCATCGGGCGCGTGGTGTTGCGGGGTTCCTTTCACGGACGTGCCCTGTCCGGTCGCCGCCGGCGCGGCGCGCCTGCCGTGCTCGCCATCGGCCTCGGTCTGGTCATCCTGGGATGGATCGGCGTGCTGGCCGCGAGAATGATCAAGGCCGCCATCTCGCGGAAACGCGAAAGCCTCGCCGACGCGTCGGCCGTGCAGTTCACGAGGCAGACGGAAGGTCTCGCCGGCGCCTTGAAGAAAATCGGCGGCTACGAGGCGAAGTCCTATATCCAAGCCGTCGATCCCGAAGAAGTGAGTCACATGCTGTTCTCGTTCGGCAGCCGCGGGATGGCAAAGCTGTTCTCGACACACCCGCCGCTGGCCGAACGCATCCGGGCGCTCGATCCGACCTTCCGCGAGGAGGATTTCGCACGCGTGCCTGTCGCGGAACAGCGCCCCGCCCACGAGGCCACGGGCCCGGCGGCACACGCCTTTGCGGCCGCGCCGCCGACCGCCGATGCGATTGCCGGATCCATGGGGCAGCCGGATGCCGCCCAGGTGGAGCTGGCGCGGGGGCTGCGAGCCGGCGTGCCGGAGGACCTGATTGATGCGGCGCATTCGCCCGGGCAGGCGTTCCTGCTGGCGCTGGCGCTCGCGCTCGATCGCAGCGGGCGGCATTTGCCGCGCCAGCTCGACATCCTGAAGCAGCAGCTCGGGCCGGAGCGGAGCGCCTCGATCGAGCGCTACCACGCGCGCCTCGGCGAACTCGGGCCGCGTTATCACCTGCCGGTGCTCGAACTGGCCTTTCCCGCGCTGAAGCGGCGACCGCCGGAGCAACTGGAATTCCTGCTCGACCTCGCGCGCCGGATGATCGAGACGGACGGCGTGATCGCGTTGTACGAGTACTGCTTCTACCGCGTGCTGGCGGGAAGCCTGCAACAAGCCGCCGACCCGTCCCGCTTCGGACGCGGCAACCGCGTCGGAAGGCAGGCCGCGCGGGACGCCGCTGTCAAGCTCGTCCGGATCGTTGCGGAACAAGGCAGCGACGAGGACGCGGCGCGCGAACAGGCATTCCGGGCGGGGCTGTCGGCGTTCGGCCGCTGGGTAAGCTCCTCCCCGGCAGCACCGGACGTCTCGTCGACGATTGCGGAGCTGGACGCCTGCCTGGACGTATTGCAGCGGATCAATTCGTCGGGCCGCGAAACGCTCGTCCGCGCCGTGGCGGCGACCATCCTGCACGACGGCACGCTCGACGTGCGCGAGGCGGAACTGCTGCGGGCAATCTGCGCCGCCCTCGATTGCCCGCTCCCACCGATCATCACCGCCGGGGAGTGAGTGGCCGTCGCCGGGCGGCGACAGCCCTGGCGCCGCCGCTCACGCACACACGCGCCGGCAATTGGCGTATTATCGCCCCGAGCTTCGCGAGCCGGGGCTCGATTCGCCGGGCAAGGGGACAACCAACAAGCCGCGCGGCTATCTCGGACAGGCGACTCTGCGCCGTCCCGCGCGCGGTCGGACAAACACGGGGTTTGATCATGCGTAAACGCTTTGAATTGCCAATCCTGCTGGTATCGGTGCTGCTCGCGGCGCCCGCCCTGGCGGCAACGCCGGAAGAAGAGCGGGTCGCCAACGCAACCGACGTGATTGCACAGCTTCTGGACATCCCGGAGGAATCGGTCCCGGAGGTGCTGCTGTCGCGTGCCTACGGCATCGCCGTCATACCGAACGTGGTCAAGATCGGCTTCGGGCTAGGGGCGCGGCGCGGCAAAGGCGTCCTCGTCGTGCGGCAGGACGGCGGCACCTGGAGCAATCCGGCTTTCGTCACGCTGACCGGCGGCAGCTTCGGCTGGCAGATCGGCGCGCAGTCCACCGACATCATCCTCGTGTTCAAGACGCGCAAGGGCGTCGATGACATCGCGCGCGGCAAACTGACGCTGGGCGCGGATGCCTCGATAGCCGCGGGTCCGGTCGGCCGCGCGGCCGGTGTCGCCACGGACATCGAGTTCCAGGCCGAGGTGTTTTCCTACTCCCGCAGCCGGGGGCTGTTTGCCGGCGTCGCGCTCGAGGGCGCCGGCTTGCAAATGGACCAGGCGGCGAACGCTGCCTTCTACGGCGATCCCGATATCACGGCGGCGCAGGTGTTCGCGAGCTCCGGCAACATGGCGCCGGCCGTCGCGAACAATTTCGTGCAGGTCCTGAGCGCCCACACGCGCAACCTGCCGAAGCTGCCCGGGATGGGGACCGAGGTGTCGGTGAAGACTGCGGCCGATCCCACGCCGGCGGTCCGTACGTACGGCATCGGGGATCCCGAGGCGCCGAACGACTGATCTACTCGGCTTCGGGCTCGGGTTCGGGCGGCGCCGCCGGGGCGATCGAGCTGATATCGATGTCCTGTATTGTGACCTGCGGTGTCGCAGGGTCGCTGAGGCTCATGAAGCGCGATTCCTCCGGCGGCATCTCGGCGGGCGTCGATTCCGCGATTGCCGGGGCCGGCAGTAACAGGCCGAGATACTCGGCTGCCTCGCGCTCTTTCGCCAGTTGCGCGGCTTGCTGGTTTGCGGCATCGGCGGCCTGCTGCGCGCGTCGCAAGGCTTCCTTTTTGCGGGCCGACTGAGCCTCCAGCTCCTCCCGGCTGGCCTTCTCCGCCACGGCAGCAAGTCGCTCGGCGGCCTCGCGGGCGCTGATGCATTCGGGCGCGTAACGGGTGCCCTCATGCTGCTCGAGGCAGCGCACCATTGTGGCATCGAGCAACACCGGGTTCTCAACCAGGTCGGCGACGGAAGGCGGCGGCGGTTCTTCGCCGCAGCCCGCAAGCGAACCCAGCGCGACCAGGGCCCATGCTACCGGGCGACGGCTCTTGTTTCTGGCTGAATGGCACATGGCTGCAGCATCGGCTTCGACCGGAAAACGGAAGCTTACCAACCGGCCGGACGGAGCTCTGCGCACGGGTTCGCACTTCCCGCGGCGGAGCCGGTGCCACGCCGGCGTTTTGCTATAGTGGCGCGGCTCTCGCCGGGGGACGATCGGGGATGCCGACATCCAACCAGTTTTCGCTGCTCCGCCAACGGCGATTTGCGCCCTTCTTCGCCACGCAGTTCCTCGGCGCGTTCAACGACAACATCTTCCGCAACGGGCTGGTCATCCTGATCACCTTCCAGGGCGTGCAAGTTGCAGGGATGGACGCGTCGATGCTCGCCAATGCGGCCGGAGCTCTCTTCATTCTCCCGTTTTTCCTGTTCTCCGCCACCGCCGGCCAGTTCGCGGACAAGTTCGAGAAGTCGCTGCTGATCCGCCGCATCAAGTTGCTGGAGATCGTGCTGATGATGCTGGCGGCGTTCGCGTTCATCGCCCAAAGCTATGTGCTGCTGATGTTCGTGCTGTTCCTCATGGGCACGCAGTCGACGCTGTTCGGCCCCGTGAAGTACGCCTACCTGCCGCAACAACTGGAAACGTCCGAACTGGTCGGCGGGAATGCGCTGGTAGAGGCCGGGACGTACATGGCCATCATCCTGGGACTGATCGCCGGCGGACTGGCCGTGGCGGCGGGGGACGGGAACCAGGCACTGCTCGCCGGCTGCCTCGTCGGCGTTGCCGGGCTCGGCTATTTCATCAGCCGCGGCATTCCCCTGACGAATGCGGCCGACCCAGACCTGCGGCTACGCTGGAACCCGTGGCGCGAAACCTGGCGCATCGTCGGCTTCGCCCGCCGCGAACGCAGTGTCTTCCTTTCCATCCTCGGCATCTCCTGGTTCTGGTTTTACGGCTCGGCGATCACGCTGCAGGTGCCGGCGTACACGCTCGGCATACTGAACGGCGGCGAGGTGATTACGACCGTGCTTCTGGTGGCCTTCGCTGTGGGGGTCGGCGTCGGTTCCCTGCTCTGCGAGCGAATGTCCGCGCACCGCGTGGAACTCGGGCTGGTGCCCTTCGGCTCCATCGGCCTCAGCCTGTTCGCGGTGGATCTCTACTTCGCGCAGCCCGTGGCGCACCTCGACGCAGTCGATTCCGTCGGCGCTTTCCTCGGCCGCCCGGGCAGCCTGCGCATCCTCGCAGACCTCGCATTGCTCGGCGCCTTCGGCGGTTTCTACAGCGTCCCGCTCTATGCGTTGATCCAGGAGCGAGCCGAGCGCTCACAGCTGTCGCGGGTGATCGCCGCGAACAACATCCTGAATGCGCTGTTCATGGTGGCAGCGGCCATCCTGGCGATCGGCCTTCTCCAGGCAGGATTGTCGATCCCGCAACTGTTCCTCGTTCTGGCGCTGCTCAATGCGCTCGTCGCGGCGTACATTTTCACGCTGCTGCCCGAATTTTTGATCCGCTTCCTCGTCTGGATACTGATCAATACGCTCTACAGGATTCGCGCAACCGGTCTCGAGCACATCCCTCGGGAGGGACCGGCCATAATCGTCTGCAATCACGTCAGTTACATGGATGCACTGATCGTCGGCGGCACGATACGGCGCCCCGTGCGCTTCGTGATGTACTACCGGATCTTCGAGATTCCCTTGCTGAAGCTGCTCTTCAGCACGGCAAAAGCCATACCGATCGCGCCGGCCAGGGAAAACCAGGCGCTGCTGGACGAAGCCTTCGAGCGCATCGACGCCGAGCTCGCGTCCGGTAACCTCGTGTGCATCTTTCCCGAGGGTGCGATCACGCGGGACGGCAAGATCCACGAGTTCCGGCCCGGCGTCGAAGCGATACTGCAGCGGCGCCCGGTGCCGGTCGTCCCGATGGCGCTGGCCGGCATGTGGGGCAGCTGGTTCAGCCGCAGCAAGCGCAAAACGGAAACGATACGGCGGCTGCCCGGCCGCCTCTTCGCCCGCGTGAACCTGCGGGTGGGGGAAGCCATCCCGGCGAAGGAGGCCTCCGCCGCCAGCCTGGAATTGCTGGTGAGAACGTTGCGCGGCGAGGAGCGTTAGCTGGCCCTACAAGGGCTGTTCAACGCCGAGCTTCCCGCGCCACTCCGGCAGGAGTTCCTCGCGGCTGCCGAACAGGGCCGGGCCGGTTTCGTAGCTGAAATCCAGCACGGCCACTTCCGCGAAGCCGGAGTCGCGCGTGAGCAGCATGACCTGCGCGCCTGACGGATCACCGCCCCCCGCGTTCGCCTGCATGGGCGTTGCCACTGCCGTTTCGAACACCATCCGCGAACCGGCCATCGGCTTCGGCGTCCTCATGGCATCCAGCCACGTCAGGCCGCGTGGCGAGACGCTGGCGCGATGGATCCAGCGGCCGGTACGGAAAACGACGCGCGATTCGCTGGGGCTGAACGCGATGTCACTGACGGCGGCCGGCAACTGCACGACCGACGGGCCGATCCGGCCGTGTTCCAGGTCCAGAAGCTGAGCGCGATGCCTTGTATCCACGATCACCAGCAGGTCCTTGCGCGGCGAGATTTCGAGCCGCCGTAGCCCCGAGGAGCCGGCCCACACGTTGCGCAAGGCCCAGTTTCCGGTGCGATCGGTTTCCAGTGTCCTCAGCGCACCGCTGGCCGCGCCGAGGTACAGCCGGTCGTCCGCCGCGAATGCGATGCTCGAATGCAGCTCGCCCAGTTCGAGATCGATCAGCGTTTCACCCGTGTCGACGTCCATGATCCAGGCGCGTCGACCGCTAAGGACCGCCAGGCGGCGCGAGGACGGCGAAAACTCCATCTCGTCGACGGTGCTCGAGGAAACGCCGCCGTAGAACGGCCGCGGCAGGCCGGTGTCGGCATCCCAGATGCGGACGGTGCCTCCGGACCCGGCGCTCGCGATCAGCGAACTGTCGGGGCTGAAGGCAAGCGCGGCCACCGGACTCCGGTGCCCCATGAAATTCAGTTCGTCGGCTGCCTCGGCGAGCTCTTCGGCGCTCGCGTCGACGTGAAGGATGTGCACGTGACCGTCCGTATCGCCGATCGCGAGCCGCTCGCCGCCGGGACCGAGGGTGCTCACGAGATCGGCCGACTCGCGCCAGAGGCCGTGCCCGCGCTCGGCGCCGGCGTCCGCCGGCGAGCCCAGCGCCACCGAGGTGGCCGGAACGCGCCAGATGCGCGACTTGCCCGCGGCTTCGGCCGTCACTGCCAGTTCGCCATCATTGCTGAACGCCAGCAGCTCCGCCATGTCGTGAAGTTGCCCGGAGCCGAGGGACGGCCCCGACAAGGCCCCGTCGGCGCTGCGATACACCTGGAACCCGTACCGCTCATTGCCGGCGATGAGCTTGTCACCGGACGGCGAGAAGGCGAGCTGCCAGTCGCCCGCCCCGCGATCGATCACCAGCGGCTCATCGAAGCCGTCCGTTCGCCAGAGCGAGATGCCGGAATTGCCGTGCACGACACCGAGCCGATCGCCGTTCGCGGACAGCAGGAGATCACTCGGCTGCACGCGCAGGTCGATCTGCGACAGCAATTCACCGCTGCGAAGGTCCCATACCCTGACGGCCCGGTCGTAATCGGCAACCGCAAGATGGCGGCCGCCGGCATCGATCGCCAGCTGCGCCAGCGTGCCCGCGATGTCCAGGCGCGCGACGATCTCGTTTTGCGGCAGCGACCACAGCTCGAAGCTGGTCGTGGAGCCGCCGTCCCTCGAAACCAGGATGTGCTCGCCGTCGGCGCTGCGGAGAATGCCGGAACTGGCGTCGCCGAGGTCGAGTTCCTCCGCGCGCGCACCATTGTCGGTGCGCCACAGGTTCAGCGTGTTCTGCGCCACCGTTACCAGGAATTCGGCGTTGCCGCTCAACCCCAGCACCCGCTCCCCGGCCGGCACGGCGATGGTGCGTGCCGGCTGCGCATTCGCCAGATCCCACAGGCGCGCGCTGTCGCTCTGCATGGCGCGGGCGATGGCGTAGCGGCCGTCGGCGCCGAACCAGATATCGTCCGAGGGCCGCGCCTCCGGGTCCGGGATGTTGAGGCCGCGCTCGAACTCCTCGGCGACCGGGCTTCCGTTCAGCCGCAGCTCCCACCCGTTCAGCTGCCCGGTCATGCCGGCTGCTTCATCCCGCAGGCTGAGGCTCCAGGTGCCGGACAGCGGCTCGCCCTGCATCGCGGCCAGCGTGCCGCCCTCGAAAGCGACGATGCCCTCCACCGCACCCGCCGTTGCCGGCAGCGACAACTCGGCTGTCCTTCCGGAAGGCGCAATGAGCTTCAGCCGCAGGTCATCCGGCCGGCTGTGGCCGATGTTCAGGTCGAGCGCGATGCTTTGCACCTGCCCGCCGCTTTCGACCTGTGCGCGGCGCACCAGTGGCGTGACCTCGAGCGCCGAGACCGTCCACGGCTGGCGCTCGCGCAGCATTCCGCCGATCGCCGACCACTGGCGAATCTCGGCGCCCCGGGCGAAGCTCAACATCAAGCCCGCAGGATCGAACATCACGGTGTCCGCCGGCTGCGCCGGTATGGTGCCGAGCAGGTACCGATAGTCGTCGCCGATCAGCCGTGCGGCCCGCCGGCGCCGCTCCGGGGTCGCGACGACGAGCGACTGGATCGAGGCGAGCAGCGCCTCGTCGCGCTGCTCGAGCTGCAGTGCCGCGCTGGTTTGGTTGTCCCAGAAATCGGCAAGCATCGCATCGGCGAACAGCGCCGAATCCGGAAGCTGCCGGGCATAGCTGTCGATTTCCCGCATCACCGCGGTGTCGGTGGCGCGGGTCGCGCGGAGCTCGAGCTGGTTCCTGAACAGGCGCTCCGCTGAATCCGCGTGTCCCGGGAACGAGCGCAGGTTCACGTACGCCTGGTACACGGTGCCGAGCGAAAGCGCCGGCGACGACAGCACGTTGATGTACGGCTTCGGCAGCATCTGCGTGTACCAGAACGGCACGGCGGTCGCGACCAGCAGGACGAGAACGGCAATCAACGGGCCGCGCCAGTGCAGCGGCAGGTTCTCGTTCGCCCAACGCGCGGTGAATACCGCGCGATACAACCGGTTCCTGATTTTCAGGCGGCCGTGCTCGTCGGCCACGACCAGCCCGATGGCCATCAGCATGCGCTGGTGCCTGGACTCCGGGTCGAACTCGATCTCGATACCCTTGCGCAACCGGCCGTAAAGGTTGAGCAGTGCCTCGGCGTTCTTGCGATCCTTGACGATGCGCCGGTGGATGTGACTGATGTGCGGCTCGCTGTGCGTTGCTGCGCGCCCGGCGAGCTGTTGCAGCGCAATGCGGTCAACGTGCTCCTTGATGTTGCCGGAGATGCATTCGCGCGCGATCGCTCGCGCGAGCTTCTGGCTGAGATAGGGATGTCCCCCGGTGCAGTAGTAAACGCGGTCTAGGGCCAGCGCGGCTTCGCAGCCGGAAAGATTCAGCTCCGTCGCAAAAACGTCGAGGTCGTCCCGGGTGAAGTCGTCGAGCCGGATTTCCTGCGAGATCGGGAAAGGGGACTCCTCCGGGTCCTGCATGAGGCTGACCGGATCGCATTCGCCCGCCATGACGAACGTCAAACGCTGGAAATCAGGCTCTGTGACGCGCGAGTTCCAGGCGGCGCGAATGCTGGCGAGGACGTGCCTGGCAAACGGCCGGTCCTCCACGCATTGGATCTCGTCGACGAAGATGACCACCCGTTCCGGGATGTGCTGCAGGATGACTTCGATGTAGAACTCGACGAGTCGCTGCCGGTTGCTCAGGATCGACTTGTCCTGCCACCAGTCCTGCAGGTCGATCTTGAGGCGAAGCTGGCGCAGCAGCCGGTAGGCGATGCTGTAATACCAGCGGCCGGCATCCGAGCCGCCGTCGCGCTCGCCGATCTGCGCGAGGTCGAGAACGGCCACGCGGTAGCCGTTGTTTTGCAGGCGTGCCGACGTGGCCGCGATCAGGCTCGACTTGCCGCTGCGGTTCGGCGCAATGATGTGCGCGAACTGGCCGGCCGTTATCGCGCGGAACAGTGCTTCGTCGGCGGCGCGGCGGACGTAACCCGGACGCACCGCGTGCAACGGCGTCGCGACCGTGAAGAATTCGCCGGTCGCATCCCTGTCCAGCGAGTACGGGCCCGGGTTCTCGGTCATGCGCAAGAGCCTTACTGATATTCTGTGCGCGGCCGTACATTCAGACGCGGGCGCGGAAGAAATGCAAGCGTGAATTCCAAGTTGTTGAAAAGCGACGTGTTCGGGCGGGTTACTTTGAGCCCCGCCGCGGGGGAACCCGCGATCCTGCGGGACCTCGTGGGCGCGCGCTGGTGGGCGCGGGGACTCGGCCGCCGCCTGATGGCGAGGGAGGCCAGGGCCCTGGCGGCGCTGGACGGGGTAGAAGGCGTGCCGCGGCTGCTGCGCGCCGGCCGGGATTCCCTGGTGCGCAGTTATATCGAGGGCCTGCCTATGCACCGGGCGCGCCCGAACGAGCCGGCCTACTTTCGGCGCGCGAGCGCATTGCTGCGGCGCATGCACCGCGCGGGCGTCGTGCACAACGATCTCGCGAAGGAGCCAAACTGGCTCGTCACGGCGGCGCGAGAGCCGGCGATCATCGATTTCCAGCTCGCGTGGCACGCCCCCCGGCGCGGCCGGCTGTTCCGCCTGCTGGCCCGCGAAGACCTGCGCCACCTGCTGAAGCACAAGCGAACGTACTGCGCGCCGTGCCTGACACGGCGCGAACGGGTGATCCTCGACACCCCCTCCTTGCCGGCCCGCGCGTGGATGGCGACGGTGAAGCCGGCCTACCTGTTCGTGACCCGGCGCGTGCTCGGCTGGGCGGACCGCGAGGGCGCCGGCGATCGCTGACCGGCTCGCGGGCGGGAAGGCGTGCCGTCAGGAAGCGCGGGTTATAATCCTGTCTTTGACACGAAGCGGAGCAACTCGTGCATGATCGCCAATCGCCATAATCTCGTGCGACCGGACCAGGTCCCGCAGGAACGCCGGTTCGGCATTCGCGTCTCCTTGCCGCCGGACGACACGTTCAACCGGCTGCTGGGACCCGGGTGGGAGCGGCTGCACTGGTACGCAACCGAGGAAGAACGCGACGCGGCGTTCAAGCACATGGCGATTCGCCACGGGTACTATCGCAAAACCGACACGCCGACGCAGATCCTGGAAAAGATCGTCAGGTAACGGCAACTCACCGCGGCAGCGCGCCCAGGAACAGGTAGAAGCCGGTTTCGCCGTCCTCCGAGAAGCCGGCGCCCAGGAACAGCGGCCCGAAATAGGTATCGTATCCCGCGAACAGGCTGCCGTTGACGAGCAGGGAATCGAATGCGATCTCCGAGCGCGTTTGCCACGCATTGCCCCCTTCGAGGGAGGCGCCCAGATAGAGCGGGATATCGAACAGGCCGCCCCCGGTTTCGCCCGATCGACGGTAGTAAACGAGGCGCGCGAGTCCCGCATGCGGGCCGCTGATCTCGCCGCGTTCCAGCCCCGACAACCTCAGGAACCCGCCCAGCGGGAAGAAGTTCTGGATCAGGTCGTCGGATTGTATCGTCGTCTGGAAGTCGACCCCCAGTTGCAGCGAATGACGGCCGCGGGTCCAGACCGTCGACCAGGCGGCCTCGACGGTATCGAAGCTGCTGTCCGCGCCGAAACCCGGCCGCGAAGCCGTGAAGGTCGCATCGACGCGCGAGCCGCTTCGCGGAATGTGGGCATCGTCGAGGGTGTCGATGCCGAAACTCGCATAGAACCCGCCGGTCCTGAAGTCGATGTTCGGAATCGACGGATCGCCGACCTTGACGCGCGCGTTGCCGGTGCCGCGAAAAGCACCGAGACGCACTTCACCCCAGCGCTCGAGCTCACGGCCGAGGTCGACGGCGACTTCGCCGCTGCTGACGCGGAAGCGGGCAATGCTGTCGCCGTCGGCGAACGCATTGAAATTCGTCTGTTCGAGATCGATCCGCGGCGCGACGAACCAGCGGGAATCGTAGCTCAGCGGCTGGTAGAACTCCGAGGTCAGGTAGGGCTCGGTGCCGATCTGCAGATCGGTGCGCCATTCAGCGCCGAGCGGGTTGACTCCCGCGCGCGTGAACCGGGCCGACACGTTGAAGGCGGTGGATCCCTCGAAATCGTCTTCTATGAACATGCCGAACTGCAGGATGTTCGGCCCCCAGCCTTTCGGCTTCGTGTGGAATTCGACCCCCAGGCGGTCGCCTTCGCGGACGAGGCTGTAGCTGACCTGGGAATAGAGATCGAGACCATAGAGGCGCGCCGCATCCGCAGCGAGACCACGATCCGTCACCTCTTCACCGGGTTCGGTGCGCAGCCGTGACTTGAGTACGCGCTCCGACAACGGCCCTTCGTCGATCACGCGCACGAAATCGAAGACATACGTCTGTTCGCGCGACATCCTCCGATCGGACTGGTATTGCCGGTACGCGTCTTCGTCAAGAGCATACCGGCGCAGGCGCTCCGCCGCGTTGCGGGCCGCCACCGCTCCGGGCTCCACGGCCTCGGTGATTTCGGCGAAGTTGGCGGATCCGAAGTCGCCGAGCTCCGGCCGGATCAGCACATCGTCCTCGTCCAGGCTCTCCAGTTGCCGCCGCGTTTCCTTGCGGATCAGGATCGTCACCATCTGGGCGGTGATATCCAGTGCGGATTCCAGTTCCTCGGCCGCATGCAGCGGAAATTCCACGTCCACCGCAATGATGACATCGACGTCCATCTGCCGTAGCGCCTCGACCGGTACGTTTCCCGAAAGCCCACCGTCGACCAGCGTGCGGCCGTCGACGACGACGGGCGCGAAGATGCCCGGCGCCGACATGCTGGCGCGCATCGCGAGGGGCAGGTCGCCTTCCGACATGACGTAGGCCTCGCCGGTTTCGATGTCGGAGGCGACGGCCCGAAAGGGTATCGGCAGGTCGTCGAAATGCCGGACCTGCGCGACCGGCGTCGTCAGGTTGCGCAGGATCAGGCCGAGCTTCTGGCCCTGGATCAGGCCCATCGGCAATTCCAGCCGGCCGTCGTTCAGCCCGAGCTCGAAGTCGATCGGGAATTCGACGTCGTCCTGCTTGCGGCGGTATGTCAGGTCTTCGCGCTGCGCCGTATCCTGGAAGGCGTCGGTCCAGTCCAGCGAGGCGATGACCCGCTCCAGCTCATCGGGCGCGACGCCCGACGCGTACAAACCTCCGATGATCGCGCCCATGCTCGTCCCGGCAATCGCGTGGACCGGTATTCGCATCTGCTCCAGCATTTTCAGAACGCCGATATGAGCCGCACCGCGGGCGCCGCCGCCGCCGAGCACGAGACCGATTCTCGGCGGCTCGTGCTCGCTGCTCGGAACCGGCACTTCCGCGGCGATCACCTGCGAGAGAACACCGGTGATGAGCAGCAAGAGGCTCGCAATACGGATGAATCCCGTGGTCATGGTCTCTCGTTCCTGTCGGCGGAAGTCCGAGGGCCGACATAATGAGCGCGAATGATTTAGAATTTCAAATCGCCTCCAATTGGCGACATCACCCAGGGGAACCTCACGAGCGCAACGGAGCACTTGATGCCAGAAGCCAGACCCGTGCCGCCTGCAGGCGGCGACAGAATCACCATCCACAACGGCAAACTGCAGGTGCCGGATCATCCGGTCATCCCGTTCATCGAGGGTGACGGCACGGGGCCCGACATCTGGCGCGCCACGGTGCGGGTGCTGGACGCGGCGGTCGCCGCGGCTTACGGCGACGCCCGAAAAATTCACTGGATGGAAATCTATGCCGGCCAGAAGTCCTGGGACCTGTTCAAGAACTGGCTGCCGGACGAAACAGTGGCCGCCTGCCGCGAGTGGCTGGTATCCATCAAGGGACCGCTGACGACGCCGATCGGCGGCGGCATCCGTTCGCTGAACGTTGCGCTGCGCCAGCTTCTCGACCTGTACGTCTGCCTCCGGCCGGTGCGCTGGTTCGAAGGCGTG
>DATABW010000213.1:0-2472 GCA_036259375.1 Woeseiaceae bacterium | reverse complement strand
TCTCGCCGCCGACCGGCTGCCGTTTCTGATCCCGCAGATCGCCGATGAAAACCTCGAGCTGCACCTGCGCGACCTGCGCCGCTACGTAAGCAATGCCGACGACATCGCGGAAGCGACGCGCCGACTGGTGAAACTGCCGCTGCGCGCTGCATTCCAGTCCGGCCGCCCGATTCTCTTGATTGGCCACAGCATGGGTTCGGTGATTGCCTACGATGCGCTGTGGCAGATGAGCCGCCAGTCCCGCGAGGACCTGGAGGTGGACCTGCTGCTCACGATGGGCAGTCCGCTCGGCCAGCTCACTATCCAGCGACGGCTGCTCGGCTGCGGAGCAACCGGCGAGGCGCGCTACCCCGCCAACATCCGCCGCTGGGCCAACATCGCGGCCGTCGGCGAGCTCACCGCCATGGATATGCAACTCGCGAACGACTACTCGGAGATGGTGGCCCTGGGGCTGGTCGAGTCGATCACGGATTACGAGGTCCACAATTACTTCCGCCACGACGGCGAGCTCAACGTGCACGCCGAGTACGGATATCTCGTGAACGAGGTGACGGGGCAGGTGATAGCCGACTGGTGGCGCAGTATCACCTAGGCCCGCCAGGCGGGCGACGGAACGGGTGCCTTACGCGTCGTCGAGATTCGGCTTGATGACGATATCGATGCGACGGTTCTGCGCGCGCCCCGATGCCGTCTCGTTATTGGCGACGGGGTTCGTCTCGCCGAAGCCGGTTGCGATCAGGCGGTACCCCGGTATGCGCATCGCGTTGATCATGTACTGCTGCACCGATTCCGCACGGTCCTGCGATAACCGCTGGTTCATCTCGTCGCCGCCGAACGAGTCCGTGTGACCCTCGATGATCAGTTCAGACTGCGGAAACACGTCGATGGCTCGTTCCACCTTGGTCAACAGATCCATGTTGTCCTGCCGGATCTCGGCCTCGCCACTGGCGAAGGTGAGGCCCACCATGCGCAGGATGATATTGTTTCCCTCGCGGAACACGCGCGCTTCGTCGCGGGTGAACATCTTCTCGACCTTTTCGAACTGCGCCTTGATCCGTGCCTGTGCCTCCAGCCGCTTGACCAGGGCCGTCCGTTCCGCGGTGGCGCCGCCCAGCCGCTCGTCCAGCGCGCGGATTTCCTCGGTCATGTCGGCGATGCGCACATTGCTCGCTTCCATTTCCTGCTGCAGGCTCTGGTGCTCCTCGCGCAGGTTCTCGACGTAACTCACCAGCTCCTGCTGGAGCTGCTCGTGGCCGGTTTCCATATAGGGAACGATGTTCGCCGCATCGGCGATCCGGGCCAGCGGTTCTTCCCAGCTGAGGATGAGCTGCTCGACAGTCAGGTCATCGTCCCGTACCTTGCGCACGACCTCGGACAGGTACAAGGCGTGCTTCGCCTCGTAATTGGCCTGGCGCGCCAGGCTGCGAGGCAGGTCCGTGTCGTAGCGGTTCTGGTTCAGCTCCTTTTCCGCCTCGTCCAGCAGCTGCTTCGCCTTCGCCAGGGTGATCGGCGCGTACCGCCCCACGCGCGCCCGTTCCGCGTCGGCCAGTAACTGGCGCGTCTGGCTCAGGTACTGGTCCTTGATGGCAACCAGCTCCGCCTCGCGATAAAGCGCGGTCGCCTCGATGTTCTTGCGCTGGGCGTCCTTCAGGTCGCCGCGCTCGAGCTCACGAATGGCGTTGCCGAACTCCCGCTGCGCGTCCTGCCATAACTCGGGCGCGAGCTTGGGCGCGAGCGCGTTCGCAGCGTCCTGCCGGCTTTTCATCACCTGGCCCAGCACGGTATGGGCCAGCCGCGCGGTCTTCGCGGCTTGCTGGAAATGAGCGGTTGCATCCGCCGCCTTGCCGCGGACGTACTCGATGTTCCTGCCGCGTTCGAGACCCGATTCCGCGGCCTGGAAATCCTTCATCCCGTCCTGGTAGCTGCCGGGAGCCAATAGCTTCGCATCGACCTCGTTGGCTTCGGCAAGCGCCGCGTCGGCCCCGCTCAGGAATGTTTCCCGCAGCGCGTCCTGGGCTACCGCCAGACCCGCCGTCCCGGCGAGCAGGACGAGCACGGCAGCCCTGAAAAATCCTTTCCCCGTAAAAGATGCTCTTTCGTTCATCGGCTTTGGCCCGTGGTGTCCCCAAGTGGAAAAACTTACAAAAGTGCGTTCGGCAAAACTGTGCAATGTATCTCTGTCTGCGAAGAAAACAAGCACCCGGCAGTGTGACGGCGTTCACTTTTCCGCGCCGGATCCACCGCGCGACCGGCGGCACGATACGCGAATTGTGCTTCGTCTCACAGACGCCGTTCGCGGCGCGGAGCTACTGTCGGGCCATGTCCGCCAAGTACTACACGCAGTTCCGGCTGACCGATGCGAGCTATCGCGGCGGAAACGAGTTCAGCGGCGTGATCGAGCTGAGCCGCCCGGTGTCGACGAATTCCGACGTGGCGGACATCGAGGCGGTGCTGGCGCGGAATTTCGACCTG
>DATABW010000212.1:0-6187 GCA_036259375.1 Woeseiaceae bacterium | reverse complement strand
GCGATTGATGTCGGACGCGAGACCCGGCGGAGACCACGGGCATTCGTTGTTGTCCAGCGGCACACCCTCGGGGCGAATCGCGTCGTATTCGGCCAGCGCGAGGATTTCCGGCCTGACCCGGTCACGCAGGCTCACGATCGTGCTCCCCTGCTTCCAGGCGCCGGCTCACGGCGCGCGCGTGCGCTTCCAGCCCTTCCGCCCGGGCCAGTGCAATGACCGCCGGCCCCAGGCCGGCGAGTCCCGCCGACGTGGCGGATTGCACCGTGAAGCTCTTCTGGAAATCGCCCACGCTCAGCCCGCTCAACTGCCGGGCATAACCGTAAGTCGGCAACACGTGGTTCGTGCCGCTCGCGTAATCGCCGAGGGACTCGGGCGTCCACGCCCCGAGAAACACGGAGCCGGCATTGCGCACCTCCGGCAACAGGCCCTCCGGGTCGGCGACGTTCAGGATCAGGTGCTCCGGCGCATAACGGTTGGAGACGGCCAGGGCCGTGGCGATATCGGGCACGCAGATGATCCGGCTGGCATCGAGGGACTGCCGCGCGATCGCTTCGCGCGGCAGCTCTGCGAGTTGCCTTTCGAGCTCGAGGCCGACGCGCCGGGCGAGGTCCACGGACGTCGTGACCAGCAACACCTGCGAATCCGGGCCGTGTTCCGCCTGCGACAGCAAATCCGCCGCGACGAACAGCGGGTCGGCGTGTTCGTCCGCCAGGACGAGCAGCTCCGACGGTCCGGCCGGAAGGTCGGAGAGCGCGCCCTCCGGATCCTGCGCGACCTGCCGTTTCGCTTCGGTCACCCAGCCGTTGCCCGGGCCGAAGATCCTGTCCACCCGGGGCAGCGTTTCCGTGCCGAACGCCATGGCGGCTATCGCCTGCGCGCCGCCGGCGCGAAAAATCCGGGTGATTCCGCAACGCTCAGCGGCGTACAGGATCGCCGGTGCCACGTTTCCGTCCGCGTCCGGCGGTGTGCACAGCACTCTCGTTTCGCAGCCGGCGAGCATCGCCGGCACGCCGAGCATCAGCACCGTCGACGGCAACGGCGCGCTCCCGCCGGGGACGTACAGGCCGACGGCGGCGAGCGGGCGAACGACGCGGCGGCAGACGACCCCGGGCGCGGTCTCCACCCTGTATTCCGATTTTCCCGACGGCACGTGGAACCGGCCGATCGTGTCGAACGCGCGGTCGATGGCGGCGCGCGTTGACGCGTCCAGCGACCGCTCGGCGGCCGTAATCGCCTCCGGTGCGACTTCGAACGTTTCGATGTCGACGCCGTCGAAGCAGCGCGTGTAGTTACGCAGCGCGGCGTCACCGTCCTCGCGGACGGCGCGGAGGATACCGGCCACCGTGGTTTCGCGGCCAATCGGGTCCAAAAGCGCCGGACGTGCCAGCGTGCGAGTGCGCGCGGCCTCTCCGAGCTCTGTCCAGTCCAGGATCTGCATGCCGGGTACGCGCTCAGGCGAGCATCTTTTCCACCGGCAGGACGAGCATCGCCGTCGCGCCGGCGCTCCGCAGGTTTTCCAGCGTTTCCCAGAACACGGATTCGCGGCAGACGGCGTGCACCGCCACCTTGTCGGCGTTGCCTTCGAGCGGCAGCACCGTCGGCGACTCCGCGCCGGGCAGCAGGCGCGTGATCTCGGCGAGCTGCGCGCGCGGCGCGTGCAGCATGATGTACTTGGATTCGTTCACCTGCATGACGCCGTCGATGCGGCGCAGCATCCGATCCAGCAGCTCGCGTTTCTCTTCATCGATCGGCCGGTGCGTGACGATGAAAGCCGCGCTGCTCTCGTAGATCGTTTCCAGTTCGCGCAGGCGGTTCGCGCGCAGGGTGCGGCCGGTGGAAACCAGGTCGCAGATGGCGTCCGCCTTGCCCAGCCGGGGCGCGATCTCCACCGCGCCTTTCAGCGTCACGACCTCCGCGGTCACGCCGCGCGTGGCGAGGAAATGCGCAGTCAACCCGGGGTACGTCGTCGCGATGCGCTTGTTCCCGAGATCGTCGACGCTGCGCGCCGTGTCCTCGGTCGGGACCGCCAGCGCCAGGCGGCAGCGGCCGTAATCCAGCACGCGGCTTTCCGTGTAGCGCGTCTCCCCGTGCACGAGCGTGAACTCCGTGGCGACGTTCTGCCCGACGATGCCGGCCTCGCAAATGCCGTCCGCGACCAACTCGGGAATGTCGTCGTCGCGCACCAGCATCAGGTCGACCGGCAGGTTCTCGCCGTAGCAGACGAGGTGATCGCGGTCGCGCGTGAAATTCAGGCCGCAGCGGGAAAGCAGCGCCAGTGAATGGTCGGTAAGCCGCCCGTTGTTCTGCAGGGCGATCTTCAGGCGGCCGTCGATGGCGCTGCCGTTTGTCTGCGGTTTAGCGTTCACTTCCTTGCTCGCCGTTTCTGGGCCGGGCGCCGCGCTTGTTCCGCGGCTTCGAGCCGCTCGACGGCGCGCCGGTAGCCGCCGTTACCGAATTCCAGGAAGCGCGCGACCCGGCCGATGGTGGTGACGCTGACGCCGGTCAGGTCGTGAATCTCCCGGTAGGGCCGCTTCTCGCGCAGCAAACCGACCACCCGCCAGCGGTCGGCGATGGCCTGCAGCTCGGCCGGCGTGCAGAGGTCGCGAAAGAAATCGCGCGCCTCGTCGATGGTCTGCAAGGTCATCACCGCGGCGTACAGCCGATGCTCGGCATCCTGCTCGGCATCGGGATCCCGCCGTTCGCTGGCTTTCATTGCGTCTCTCCTCGATGGGCGGCCGGCAGGCCGGGCAAAGCTTCCGCAACCCCGATCCGCGCCGCTCCGCCGCGTGTATTGTTGTATTAACGCGTTAATACATTGGAGAGCCTACCGGCATTTCCCGCCACTGGCAAGCGAAGAGTTCGCGGCACCTGGTCAACTGCCGGCCCGTTCAGGGGCTATCGGCGGGCAGCTCGATGAAAATCGCCTCGACTTCGGTGTAGTAAATCGTCGTGGGGCCCTCGAAGCCCGAATCGGTGCCCAGGAGCAGCCACGCATCGCCATTCCCATCGGTCGTAACATCGAAGGCAGGCAGCTGCAGATTCGATACCTGTTTCAGTGCGTAACTGAAATCGGACGACTCGCAGTCCTTCCAGTTGGCGAAGGTCCCGAGCACCTGTGCATCGCTGCCTCCCCTGGACTGAATCCCTTTGTCGACGTTCATGACCCACCTGGCGTGACCCGATGTTTCGTCCGGGACGCGCAGCGGTTCGATGGCGGTCGCCCCGCCCTTGACGTAAACACTCTCGCCGGGTGAACCGCCGATGCCGAAGCAGCCGCTCGGCACATTGGTCGCAAATACCACCCGGAGCTCGAGCTGGTACAGCGTGTCCGGAGCCAGACCGCCGACGCGTCGCTTGAGAAACATGAAGAGGTCGTCGGAGTGATTGTTGCCGGTGAGCCGCACGGCACCGTCGCCCGTATCCAGCGGCTCCGGCAGCCGGGCGTGGCCGCCATCGAGTTCGTCCTCCGGTATTAGTGCCTAGAGCTGCTCGTGGAACCGATAGGCCAGTGAGTTGAACCAGCGCTGGTGCCACGGAACCGCGGCGATGTCGCGCGGGCCGATCCGGCGGCAATGCTCGAGATCCTTGTTGAACGCATCTTTCAGCTCCGCCGCAACCTCGGCCGACTCGATGCCGACGCTGAGCTCGCCGTTCAACTCCAGTGAGCGGGCATCCATGTTGGTCGAGCCGACCAGTGACCAGCAGTCGTCCACGACGACGATTTTCTGGTGACAGAGGGTCGGCCTGAACTCGTACAGTTCGACGCCTGCCTCGCACAGGCCGGCATAAAGGTGCCGGCCCGCACGCGTAACGATCGGGGCGTCGGTATGGCTCCCCGGCAACATCAGTTTGACGCAGACGCCGCGCCTGGCGGCGTTCGTGATGCAGGCAATCATGCCGCTGTCGGGCACGAAGTAGGGATTCTGCAGCAGGACCTCCTTCCTCGCCGCCGCCAGCGCCAGCGCGAAGATGAGGGCCACTTCCGAAAAGCTGTCGCCGGGCGCGCTGCTGACGATATGCACCGTCGCAGCGCCGGTTTCTTCCGGCACGGAAAACGCCGCCGGCTCCATCGGTACGCGATGGGTGGTCTCCAGCCAGTTCTGCAGGAACGCCTGTTGCAGTCCGTGGACGGCCGGTCCCGTGATCCTCACGCCGGTGTCGCGCCAGCACCAGCCTTGCTCATTCGGCCGGTACCATTCATCGCCGATGCCATGCCCGAAGCAATAGCCGATCGTGCCGTCCACGATCAGCAGTTTGCGATGCGTGCGATGGTTCATCTTGAGGACGTTCCACGGACGCAACGGACGGTACTTGGCGATCTCGACTCCGCATTGCCTGAGCTTCTCCAGGCGATCGGGGTCCGCCGAGTTCGCGCCGACGGCGTCGAGCAGCAGGCGGGTTACAACCCCCTCCGCCGCTTTGGCGCCCAGCCGGTCCGCGAACCTCTCCGCCAGGACACCGTCGGACCAGACGAAGGTTTCGAAATGGATGTGTTCCTTTGCCGCGTCGATGTCCTCGAGCATGGCATCGAAGATGGTCGCGTCCTGCAGCACCGAGACCTCGTTCTTGCGGTAGAGGACGCTGCTGGTCAGCCCGGCGATGACGGGTAGCAGGTCTCGTATGTCGCCGTTTTCCGGATTGGAGATTTCGAAGTCGGGAGTCTTGCGGCGTCTCAGTATGATGAGTGCGACCAATGTCACCAGTGCCGTAAGGCCAATGCTCACCAGGACGATCATACGTTTCCTTTTTCTTCGTTATCGGACCTCCCCACGAACCGGCATCTCGCTCAACCCGGTCAGAGGTCCTCGGATCGATGCAGCCACGGTGCATGCGATATCCCGACGATCAATCCGTCGGCAGTCTGGATCCTCACGACCGTCTGGCCCCAGGGCTCCGTGCGGGGAGTATGCAACAGGCTGTATCCCTTCGCTTCCAGCTCGTCGGCGGCGGCATTCACGCTGGCAGCGTCCGCGACTTCGAACTCGATGCTGAATTGCGGTGTCGGCCTGTCGGCGGGCCACTCCTGCGTTCCGAAGCAGGCTTCGGCGGCCTGCCGCAGCGGCCAGACGCCGAAGTGCTTGCTGCCCCCGATCTTCTCACTGTAGTGATAATCATCGCCCTCCGGATGGTGCAAGGGCAGGCCGAGCGTCTCGATAAACAGCTTACGGCTCTCCGACGGCACCGAAGTGATGACGGACACGCTGGCAACGAACAGAATGTTCATCGGGCCTCCTTCACGGGCGGGCGATCAGTACGGCGACCCGTCCTTGTGCGTAAACATCCATTTCCCCTCGACCATACGCCCCTCGATGTCATCGTCCGGGTAGCGGACCTGGTCGTCCGGCGTCCGGTCTCCCACTTCGAGGTAGACGACCTCTTCTTCGGATTCGTTGACCAGCCGGTGTGCGTTCCCGGTGCCCGATTTGAACCCGGCGCACATACCGGGCGACAGGGACGTCCGGCCTTCGTCGGTGTGTAGCGTCGGGTGGCCGCTCAGGATGTAGACGAACTCGTCCTGGCGCGTGTGGGCGTGCCGCAGTGCCGATACCGCCCCGGGTGCGAGCCGCGTCAGGTTGACGCCGAAGTTCGTGAGCCCGAACAAGTCCCCCAGCGGTTGCTTGCGCCTGCCCGTCATCCGGGAGGCGAACGGCTCGGGGTACGACGATGCTTTGGTCTTCGGCGGTGCTTCTTCGGCCAGCACCGCCACGGGATTTTCGCGATCTGCCATAGGCGTTCCTTGTCTCGAGGGGCTCTGCCGGCGGTCCACGGGTTTTGCCGGTTCAAGGATACCGCACGATCGTCTCCTTCTCCGGCAACGGAATGAACTCCTCCGCGTCGCCGGGCACGGTATCGAAGCGGCCGGCTTTCCACTCCGCCTTGGCCTGTTCGATGCGCTCCCTGCGCGAGGAGACGAAGTTCCACCAGATGTGCCGCGGCCCGTCCATGCTCTCGCCGCCGACCAGCACGAAGCGGGAAGGCGCCGGTCCGGCGTTGCTCACCGTGACGGGAAGGCCCGGGCGCAGTACCAGGAGCTGGCCGTCCGGGAAGCGTTCACCTGTTATCTGCACTTCGCCCGAGACGGTGTAGAGCGCCCGCTCCTCGTGCGCGGCCTCCACTGGCAGCTTGCCGCCCGCGGCCAGCACGACGTCGGCGTAGAGCGTATCGGAGAAGACCTTCACAGGTGAGG
>DATABW010000211.1:0-16508 GCA_036259375.1 Woeseiaceae bacterium | reverse complement strand
GGCGAACCTGCGACTCGTCATCTCTATCGCCAAGAAGTACACGAACCGCGGTCTTCAGTTCCTGGATCTCATCCAGGAAGGCAACATCGGCGTCATGAAAGCGGTCGACAAGTTCGAAGACCGCCGCGGCTACAAGTTCTCGACGTATGCCACGTGGTGGATTCGCCAGGCCATCACGCGCTCGATTGCCGACCAGGCACGGACGATCCGCATCCCCGTGCACATGATCGAGACAATCAACAAGCTGAACCGAATTTCCCGCCAGATGCTGCAGGAGATGGGCCGCGAGCCCATGCCGGACGAACTGGCGGAGCGGATGGAGATGCCGGAGGACAAGGTCCGCAAGGTGCTGAAGATCGCGAAGGAGCCGATCTCGATGGAAACGCCCATCGGCGACGACGAGGATTCGCATCTCGGCGACTTCATCGAGGACCAGACCGTGCACTCGCCGGTCGAGTCCGCGACATCGGAAGGTCTGAAGGAAACCACGCACTCGGTGCTCGCGGGCCTGACACCGCGGGAGGCGAAGGTACTGCGGATGCGCTTCGGTATCGACATGAACACCGACCACACGCTGGAGGAAGTCGGCAAGCAGTTCGACGTCACCCGCGAGCGCATCCGCCAGATCGAAGCCAAGGCGCTCCGCAAGCTGCGCCACCCGACCCGCTCGGACCAGCTCCGCAGCTTCCTGATAGAGGACTGACGAAATCCGGACGCGGGCTCCTCACCTGCAGGAGCCCGCATGCGGGCGAGCGCATTTCCAGCGAAAGCACCTGCGCCGGAATATCGGCTAAGATGTCCTGGTCTTTGGGCCTGTAGCTCAGTTGGTTAGAGCAGGGGACTCATAATCCCTTGGTCGTAGGTTCGAGTCCTACCGGGCCCACCGCTCACCTCTTCCCGGGACGGCAGTGTGCATGTCGCCCGGCAGGCGATAGGCACGGGCCTTCCCTGCCAGTGCAATCTCGATCGACTGATCGAGGAGCTGTGACGCCCGGCGGGGCCGGGCTCTGCAATACGACTGGCGCGCGACTCGACGGTAGTCAGACACCCGAGAAATCGACGCCGCCGAACACCATCGACGGCGCCAGCACGGTCGCGTACGGGTAAGGGTCGTTACCCAACGCCTCCAGCTTCAAAAACAGCTGCCGCAGGTTCCCCGTAACGTTCATCTCCCCCACCGGCCGCCCGATCTTGCCGTTCTCGATCACGTGACCTCGCAGCCCGAGCGAAAAATCGCCCGTGGTGCCGTCGGCGTTGCCACCCAGCCAGGAAGTGACGTAAACGCCCTTGCCCGCGTCGCTCAGCAGCTCTGCAAGGGATTGCGCTCCGGTGGCAATCCTCACGTTCGAAGATGAGCCCGTGGTGGGTTGCATTTCCGCTTTTCGTCCGTAGTAGGTGTCGACGTAAAGGTTTTGGATCCTGCCCTCCGTCACGATGGGCAGCACCTTCGCCGAGATCCCCTCGCGGTCGTAGAGCCTCGAACCGAGCCCTCGCACGATCAGCGGGTCGTCCACGATGCTGAGCTTCTCGCTGAATGCCTTCTTGCCGATCAGCGACCCCCAGAACGAGCGCCCCTGCTGCACGCTGGCGGCATTGGCCGGCCGGATCAGCCGGCCGATGAGGGAGGCCGCCGCGCGCGCGTCCACCACCATCGTCGCTTTCACGGTCGGCCCTTTTTCCGAGTCCAGGCGGACGAGTGCACGCTCCAGCGCAGTCTCGCCGATGCTCTTCGTCCCCGGGAGATCGCCGAGGTGCGTGCCGCCCGCGTAGAAGCCATCCGATGCGCGCCGCTCGCCGCGGTCTTTCAGCGTCACGTTCGAACCGATCCAGGCATAGGTGGATTCCTGCGTCCCGGTGAAACCGTTGCTGCTTGCCGCTGCCGACGTCACGGTGCCGTCGTACACGCCCGCGGTGGCGGATATCACCCGCTCATGCGTGCGCGTCGCGGCATCGAGCGCCGCACACCACTCGAGGCGCCGGTCGCGATCCAGCTGCGCCACCGCGCTGTCGACGAGATCGAGCGCTACGTCCGCCCGGCCGGCATAAAGCTCCGCCGGCGTAATCCGGCGGAACGGGTCTTCCTCCAGCGAGCGGGTGATAGCGACGGCTTCCGCGAGGAAACCCCGTAGCCTGTCCGGATCGAGATCGGTGGTCTGGTGACTCGAATACCGGCCATCGACGTACAGCTCGACTGACAGGCTCCGTGAAGTGGCATCCTTCACTTTCTCCAGCGCACCGTCACGGTAGCTGAATTCGACGTCCCGGCTCTGCGACGCATGAGCGAATGCGTCGTCGGCTCCGGCATCCAGCGCAAGTTGCACGGCCTCCGCCGCGCGCGCTGCGAGATCAGGCCGCATTTTCGCCCCCCACCGTCATCCTGGACACCAGCACCGTCGGAATCCCCTGCGACACCGGCACCCGTTGTCCGTTCTTGCCGCAGGTCCAGCCGCCAGTGTCGAGCCGAGCGTCGTTCGCGACCATGGTGATCCGCTTCAGCGACTCCGGGCCGTTGCCGATGATGTTCACGTCCTTGATCGGCGCGGTGATCTTTCCCTTTTCGACGAGCCAGCCGTTCTTGACGTAGAACGTATAGTCGCCGGCCCCGATCTGCACCTGCCCGTTGGTGTAGGTCTCGGCAATGATGCCGTGATCGACCGCCGCAACGATCTCGTCCCTCGTGTGCGGCCCGTCCTCCATGAACGTGCAGGTCATGCGCGGCATGGGCGCGAAGCGATACGATTCCCGGCGGCCGGAGCCGGTCACCGGCACCCGGTACTGCGACGCACTGATGCCGTCGTGCAGGTAGGAGCGCAGGATCCCGTTCTCGACCAGCACGGTGCGGCCGCAGGCATTGCCTTCGTCGTCGTAGTTCAGGGCTCCGCGCTCGCCGGGGATCGTCGCCTCGTCCACGACCGTGACGAACGGCTCCGCGACTTTGTTGCCGATCATGTCGGAGTAGATGCTTGTGCCCTTGCGGTTGAAATCTGCTTCCATGCCGTGGCCGATCGCTTCGTGCAGCAGGATGCCGCTGGCACCGGCCGCGAGTATTACCGGCATTTCGCCGGCCGGCGGCCGCGCGGCCTCGAACAGCACGAGGGTGCGATCGACCGCCTCCTTCACCATCGCGTCCACGCGCTCGTCCGTGTACCAGCCGAAGGATTCACGCGCCGCAATGTTGGAAAAGCCGCTCTGCGTTTCGCCGTCACGGGTGGCGGTCACCTGCGCGCTGAGCCGCGTCATCGGTCGGTGATCGGAGACGATATGGCCGTCGAGGGTCGCGATCAGCACGCGCTCGTCCGCATCGATCCAGTACACCGATACTTTCTCCACCGATGCATCGGCCTGCCGCGCCTGCCGATCGACGCGCTGCAGTATCGGCAGCTTCTGCTGGACCCCCACGTCCGCCCAGGGTACTTCCGTCCGGTACAGATCGCCGCTTTGCCTGTGGTTGAAGGCCTGCGGCGCGACCGCCCGGCTGCCCCTCGCAATCGCGGCCGCCGTCCGCGCGGCTGCCAGCATCGACGGCAGGGTCAGGTCCTCGGTAAACGCGTAGCCCGTCTGGTCGCCGACTACGACCCGCAGCCCGACGCCCTGCACGATCTCCGAATTCGCACGGCTGACAATGCCGTCCTCCATGCCGAGGAAATTGCTGCGCTGGTGCTGGAAGTAGAGATCCGCTGCATCGGCGCCGTTTGCCGTCAGCTCGGCCATTACGCGCGACACGGTTGCCTCGTCGACGCCGAACCATTCGAGGAACGGGTTCACCGGTGCCGGCGCGGCCGTCGTGATCGCTTGGTTGATGCCGCAGCCCGCCAGGAACGCCGGCATCGCCAGTACGGCGCTGCCCGCCGCCATGCCGCCCAGGAATTTTCTGCGCTTGATCCCCATCATCCCCTCGCTCGGTCGAATTTTATGTCCTGGATTAAACATCAGATGCAGCCGATCCGGAAACCGTTGCGGCCTCGAACAAACGAAGCCGTCACACAATCACCGGGATCCGGGACGTCGCCAGTACTGCAGCAGCAGGAAACCGAACAGCATGCCCCCGAGATGCGCGAAATTGGCGATACCGGGGGTCGCGCCGCTGACGCCGAGGAAGAGCTCGAGCAGCCCGAAGATCAGCACGAAATACTTGGCCTTCATCGGGATCGGCGGAAACAGGAGCATGACCGTGTTGTTCGGGAAGGCCATGCCGTAGGCCAGCAGAAGGCCGAAGACGCCCCCCGAGGCGCCGATCGTGGGATAGATACCGCCCTGCATGGCCGCAACGATGAGCTGAATGATGCCGGCGCCGATGACGCAGGTCAGGAAGTAGGTGAGGAAGCGCCGCGCGCCCATGATCCGCTCGAGATCGCGGCCGAACATCCATAGCGCGAACATGTTGAAGAAGATGTGCCAGAGGTCGCCGTGCAGGAATCCGTAAGTCAGCAACTGCCAGGGCGAGAACTGTGGCATCGGCGAACCGAGCGGCCAGAGCGCAAAGTAGTAGGCCATCACGTTGGGCCAGAGCTGCTGCGCGGCAAACAGCAATCCGTTCGAGACCAGCAACGCAAAGATGACCGTTGGAATGGCGCTGTTGTCGATCGGCCGCCGTTGGTAGACGTACTGATTCAAAAGCGATGGATCCTTTTGTTGGGACGTTCCCGGTGGCAGCGGCGCCGGGCGCTGTCACCGGATATGCGGCCGGCAGCGCGTTTCGCAACGTCTCGATTACCAGCCGCCGCCTCCGCCTCCGCCGCCGCCGCCGCCGGAAAAACCGCTGCTGCTGCCCGAGGACGACCCCGGTGCCCGCACGGAGGAACTGATGGCCGAGCCCAGGCTGGACGTCAGCGTGGTCGTGGCCGTACTGAAGTTCCTCGGATTCCAGGTACCGCTATACCAGGCCGGATGGTACGCAGTGCCGCCCGGCGCGCGCAAACCGGCCATCGCCGCGGCAAAGCGCTCGGACCATTGCTGGTCCACGCCCAGCGCCAGCGCGAACGGCAGATAACGCTCGAACAGCTCCGGCGTCAGCGCTGGAGGGTTCCTGAGGTTCATGGCGTCTTTTTCCGCGATCTGCAGGTAATCCCTGAAACCGGCCGCATGGTCGAGCACCTTCCGGCCGACGATCGTGGGCCGCTTCATCAGGACGGCGAAGAAGACGATGACCGCAGCCATCGAGACGAGCAACACGATGACGGCCGGGGTCGCTCCGCTGCCCGCGTTGAGGGCGACGACTCCCGCGGCGACCGCAACCAGCACGGCCGGAAGATTCATCGCGCCGTTGGTTACGAAGTACCGGTTCGCGTATTCGCGCTTCAGCGAGGAACGATGCCTCGACCGGGCTTTGCCAAGCACTTCGTGGTTCTCGTTTTCCAGAACGATGGTATCGCCGCCGCTGAAGAGAGCGTCGAGCAACTCCTTTTCCCCGCCCGCCAGCGGCGGCCGCTCCGCTTTCGCCTCCAGGCGCCGCAGCGAGTACTCATCGCTGCGCTGCTCGATGCGCAGGTAGCCTTTGACGGCGAGATTGACGATCGCGGCCGTCAGCGCCTCGTTGTCATACCCCATCCTGTCGATGTAGCGCAACGACGCCGGCGAGAAGCCCTCGGGCGGTTCGTAGCGCGTGACGAGCGGGCCTTCCTCCGGATCTCGGCCGTACCTGCGCCAGACGGCCAGGTAGTAGCCGAAGAGCGCCAGCAAGCCGACCACAGCCGCCAGGAGGTTTGCGTTGTCCGACAGCACCCAGCCCGCCTTTTGCAGCGGGCCTGGCTCGGCGACGTAGCCTTTGGGCCAGTTGACCACGATCGTCAGGCCCTCGTGGCGCCCCAAGGGCGCCGTTGTTTCGAAAACCGCGCGACCCTGCCCCGTGGATGCAGCGTAGTCCCTGCCCTGCTCGCCGAAGCCGCCGGTGAATGCATGCACGCCAATGGCGCGTTCCGGCAGGTCGAAGTCGAAGGCAACCGTGGCCGAGGCATGGTCGATGGGGAAATCCCACCCGAGCCCGGTCACGTTCCAGTACAGCTCGTCGCGAGCCTCGAAGAACCCGAGCATGCGGCCGGCACGATAGCGGTAGACGTAGGTGTGCACGCCGGGCGCCAGGCGCCGGTCTGCCGAACCGAACCACGTGCGCACACCGTTCCCGCGCCGCTCGGTGTGGAAATCCTCGCGGCTGTCGTTCCTGAGAACCGACAACGGCAGGTAGTCCACTTCGACGTCATTGCCGAACCGGTCTTCGTATCGGGTCGGGTAATCGCGGTAGATGCCGCGACGAATCCTGTCCCCCTCTGCCCGCACGGTGATGCGCTCGGTGACTTCTATCCAGCCGTCCTGCCGCACCAGCACGTCACTGTGGTAATCGAGAATGCGCTCGTCGGACACTGCGACGGTCGACGCAACCAGCAGCAGGACGACCCAGGAAATCTTCATTCGAGCCGGCCGAGATTCACCAGCGGGACGGCCGCAACCTCGTCGGACTCCTTCTGGAAATAGGGTCGGATGGAGAAACCGAACCAGCCGGCGACGATGTTACCCGGCACCGACTCGACACGAGTGTTGAGCGCGCGTACCGAGCCGTTGTAATAGCGCCGCGCGAACTGGAGGTAGTCCTCGGTCTCGACCAGCTCGCGCTGCAGATCCAAAAAGTTCGCGTTTGCCTTGAGATCGGGGTATTGCTCGGCCAGGGCGAGAAGGCGCCTGACGCCGCCGGAAAGCTCCTCTTCCTTGCGCCCCAGTGCGTCGACATCGGTGAGCCGCATCGCTTCGGCGCGCAGCGCGGTGACCGCTTCGATCGTCGCGCGCTCATATTTCGCGTACTGGTCGACGGCCTTGACGAGCTGGGGAATGAGATCGTGACGGCGCTGGAGCTGGACGTCGATGTCGCTCCAGGCGCCGTCGACGCGATTGCGATCGCGTACCAGGCGGTTGTAGAGCACGGCGACGGCGGCGGCAACGACTGCGAGCCCCGCCACGATCCAGATCATCCCCGAAGCCGCTCCCGGGTCAGCTGTCGACGGGCTGGAGCGTCACGCGATCGCCGAGCGCCACCGGCCCGCCGTCCAGGACCGTGCAGCTCACCCCGCCACGCCACTCCGGCTGCAGCGCCCGGGTCAGACCGGGATACTGCTCGTCCATACGGGAGCACGGATCGACTTCGCCGGTAATTCGAAGCCGTACCGCGCCTATCGTGAGGATCGCGCCGGTCGTATGCGATAAGTCCAGGCCTTCCACCAGCAGGTTGGCGCGACGGGTAGTCCACGGGATCTCCCGACCCAGCTCCCGGCAGGCGTCTTTCCAAGCGTCCGCCGATATGACCGTCACCTGGCGCGGGCCCGGCTTGCCGCGAAAATCCTCGGCGACGCCGGTCGCCTTGCTGATCTCCGCCCGCTCGAGCGTCTCCATTGGTGCCCGCTTCTTCGCGCGCCGCGCGATGCCCCTCAGCATGCCGATACCCTGTCCCGCTGCCTCGATCGAGCATTGTAGCGGGATTCGCCTGGTTCGGCCGTATCGACACGGGAAGGAGAAGTAGAGCTGGGAGAGATCCGTGGATCACCTTCGGCTCACTCGCTCTCGAGCATATCGAGCACGCCGGCGATACAGCCCCGGGGAAACGTTGGCCATGGTCGATGAGGCGGGCTTCGGCGAAGCCGCCGTCTGCCGATCAGCGTTCGAGGTATTTGAGCTTGTCCTTGACCTCGCGCCACTCGTCGGCGTCTTCCGGCGGGTCCTTCATTTCCGAGATCACCGGCCATTCGCGCGAGAGCTCCGCATTCAGCGCCTGGAACTGCTGCTGGTCCTCCGGCAGCTCGTCCTCGGAATAGATCGCTTCGACGGGACATTCCGGCTCGCACAACGTGCAATCGATGCATTCATCCGGATCGATCACCAGCATGTTCGGCCCTTCGTGAAAGCAATCGACCGGGCACACCTCGACACAGTCGGTCAGTTTGCATTTGATGCAAGCTTCGGTAACAACAAACGTCATGATTGAAGGAATTCCAGACCCGGAGCAGCTCCCTGAACCTGTATTTTACGCCATTCGCTCGCCGGCGTAACAACCCCTTTCGGGTCGGGCTTCGGCTCATATGAATCGGTACAATGACCGCCCGCCGACGTATAAGGAATGATTAATGCCTCACGTCAAGCTCGAGCGCCGCGGTACTACGGCGGTGATCAGTGTCGACAATCCTCCTGTCAACGCACTGTCGCACGCCGTGAGAGAGGGACTGATGCGTGCTGCCGACGAAGCGGAGGAGGATCGCAGCGTGCAGGCGCTCGTGCTCATCTGCAGCGGCCGCACGTTCATCGCCGGCGCCGACATCCGCGAATTCGACCAGCCGCCGAAGAAGCCGTACCTGCCGGACGTGGTCGCGCGACTGGAGGCCTGCAGCAAGCCGATCCTGGCCGCGATCCACGGCACCGCCCTCGGCGGCGGTCTGGAGGTCGCGATGGGCTGCCACTATCGTTTGGCCTTGGAGTCTGCGAAGCTCGGCCTGCCCGAAGTGAAGCTGGGCCTCCTGCCGGGCGCCACCGGCACCCAGCGGCTGCCGCGGCTCGTCGGCGCCGAGCGGGCGCTCGAGATGATGCTTTCGGGCGAGGCGATCGATGCACAAGCCGCTCTCGATGCCGGCCTCGTGGACCGGGTGACCGGCAGCGCCGACCTGCTCGCCGCTGCCCTGGGCTACGCGCAAGAGCTTAGTGAGATCCGGCGCGTGCGCGATCTGCCGGTGCCGCCCGCCGAGCCCGAAATCTTCGAAAGAGCGCGCCGGAAGATCGCCGCCTCGGCACGCGGCCTGCTATCGCCCGAAAAGATCGTGCAGGCCGTCGAGCTGGCAGCGGAGGTCGGGTTCGACGAAGGCGTCGCGGCCGAACGGGAGTTTTTTGCCGAATGCAAAGACTCCCCGCAGTCGAGCGGCTTGCGGCATGCCTTCTTTGCCGAGCGTGAGGCGGCGAAGGTGCCCGGGGTCGGCAAGGAGACGCCGGTGCGGGAGATCCAGCGCGTGGCGGTGCTCGGCGCGGGCACGATGGGCAGCGGCATCGCGTATGCCTGCCTCGGTACCGGCTGCCGCGTGCACCTGCTCGACAGCGACGCGGACGGGCTCGCGCGCGGCGAAGCCACGATTCGCAAGCTGTTCGAGGGCGGCGTCGCGCGCGGCAAGCTCACGGAGCATGAGGCGGCGGACGGGATCCAGCGACTCCGCACTACGCGCGACTACGCCGATCTCGCCGACGCCGACCTGGTCGTCGAAGCCGTATTCGAGAACATGGCCGTCAAGAAAGAGGTGTTCGGCAAGCTCGACACCGTGTGCAAGTCCGGTGCCATTCTCGCGACCAACACCTCGACGCTCGACGTGGACGCCATTGCGGAAGCGACCGGCCGACCGCAGGACGTCGTAGGGCTGCACTTCTTCAGCCCGGCGCACGTGATGCGGTTGCTCGAAATCGTGCGCGGCAGGCAGACCGCGGATGACGTGATTGCGACAGCGCTCTCACTTGCCAAACGACTGCGCAAGGTCGGCGTCGTGGTCGGCAACTGCTTCGGCTTCGTCGGCAACCGGATGCTGTACAGCTACGGGCGGGAAAACCAGTTGCTGCTGCTGGAAGGCGCAGCACCCGAATGCATCGATCGGGTGCTCACCAACTGGGGCATGGCGATGGGCCCGAACGCCGTCGGCGATCTCGCCGGACTCGATGTCGGTTACAAGATCCGGCAGGAGCGTGCGGACCGGCCGGACGACCCGCGCTTCTATCGCGTAGCGGATCGCCTGGCCGAGCTCGGCCGCTTCGGCCAGAAGACCGGCGCCGGCATGTACCGCTATGAGCCCGGCTCCCGGACGCCGGTGCCGGACCCGGAAGTGCGGCAACTGATCCGCGACGAGGCCGAACACCTCGGCGTAGAGCAGCGCGATATCGGCGAGACGGAAATCATCGAACGCTGCATTTACGCGCTCGTCACTGAAGGCGCGCGCATCCTGGAAGACGGCATCGCCGCCCGTTCCTCCGACATCGACGTCATCTGGATCAACGGCTACGGCTTCCCGCGCTACCGCGGCGGACCGATGCACTTCGCGGACACGGTCGGAGCCGATACGGTCTACAACAAGGTGTGCGAATTCAGGGCGCGCTTCGGCGATCGCTACTGGCGCCCGCCGGCGCTGCTGGAGAGACTCGCCAGGACGGGCGGGCGCTTCGGCGACTTGTAGGAGCCGCGTCTCACGGGCGATCCCGAACCGCGGTGTCGCCCGCGCGGCCTCCTACAGGGCCGGATACCAGCGGTCGTGCTCTCTTCGCGCGCGGGATTCCGCCTCCAGCTTCTCCAGGTGGGCGAGCAGCGAACGCTCGGCGACCGGGTGCAGGGACGCATCCACGTCGTCGTATGCATCGCGCACCAGGTCGGGAAGCGCCGCGCCGGGAGCCGCCGCCAGCACGCGCTCCACCTTGGCCTCGCGCTGGAGCCGGTGTGCGATAAGCCAGTCGATCACCTCGCGCGGCCGGTCCATCACGTCGCCGTGACCCGGAGCGATTGCCACGATGTCCAGGCGCTTCAGCCGTTCGAGAGAGCGCAGGTAATCGCCCATGTTGCCGTCCGGCGGATCGATGACTACGGTCGAGCCGTCGATGATGTGATCGCCCGTGAACAACCAGCGGAGCTGGGTATGGCGATAGCACAGGTGATTCGAAGCATGGCCGGGCGTGTGGAGGACTTCGAGTGCGAACTCGGGCGTCGTCAGCACGTCACCGTCAACGAGAACACGCTCCGGCCGGAACGCCCCATCCTGGTGCCGGCCGCCTGGCGCGGGGCGGCCGAGCAGCGTTGCGCCCGTCGCTTCGACCAGCGCCTGCGCCGCCGGAGAATGATCGGTATGGGTATGCGTCACGAGCACCCAACGCAGCCGTCCGCCAGCCCGACGGAGGATGGCGCTCACGTGATCGGCGATCGCCGGCCCGGGATCGATAATGGCCAATTCCTCCCGGCCCAGCAGGTAGGTGTTGGTACCAGGACCCGTCATCATTCCGGGATTCGGCGCCACCAGGCGCGTCACGCCCGTAGCGACCTCGACCGGACGGCCCGGCTGCAGCGCCGGCTTCATCGTTCGTCCCTGTCGGCGTTCGCCGGATAATCCGGATCGCCGGGCAGGACAATGCGCTCGCCGCCGCCGCTGTCCACGATCGCGGGGAGTATCCGCGGAACGCCTGCTTCCGCCCTCCGCCGCGCCCAGTCGAGGAGCTGCTCCAGCGTCTCCGAACGGGCGAGATCTTTTAGCGTGGCCCGGGTCGGCGGCGGCAGCACCAGTTCCCCGGACTCGTGCGAGGCCAGCGCCGCCGCCGCCGTCGACCAGCGGCTGTCGGTGAGCTCCCGTCCGTCGTGGACGGCGGCCTGTCCATCGGGCAGCGCCGCCAGGAAGAAGCGCGTTGAAAAGCGCTTCGGGCGCGTTCGCGGCGTGATCCACCAGGCGAAATACCGCAACGCGTCGCAGGCAAGCGTCAGCTCATGCTGCCGGAGGAACTCGGACCAGCGCAGGTTGCCGGCATTGAGCGCGGAGCGCGCCGCCTCCAGCTCCAGTTGTTCCGCGGAGGCGCCGCTCACCATCGCGCCTCCGGCATGCCGCGCGAGCAGCACGCCGGTCTCCTCGAACAGCTCGCGGATGGCCGCGCAGTAATAGTCCAGACCGCCGGAGGCGAGACCCAGGGAGCGATTGGCCATCTCGCCCGAAAACTCGCTGCTGAACGCATCCGCCTCGCAATCCGATCGATCGAGCAGTCCGCCAGGGAAGACGAAGCTGGCGCCGAATGACGCGCGCGCATCCCGGTGCACGAGGAACAGTTCCGGTGCCCCGATGCCTTCGCGCGCCAGCACCACCGTCGCCGAGGGGCGTGGCAGCGCGACCTCGCCATCCGGTCTTGCCGTTTTCGACGCCTGCATGGCCCCACGTTACCTGATTGCAGCTACCTGTAGGAGCCCGTCACACGGGCGACCCGGCGGTTGTCATCGAATCGCCCGCGAGATGGGCTCCTACAGGAACGGGTAGAAGGACTCCAGCAGGAACAGGGCCGACACGATGGCCGCCCCGAAATACCATTTCCTCCACTTGCCCATCCGATGCTCCGCCGGTGTCATAATCGTTGCCGTCAGTATGCCGGGCGAAGCTGAACACTGACTGAAACGCCGATGCCGGGTATCGAGATTGCATGTCATTGAGTTTGCCGCTGACCGCCGTTCCCTCCCCTGCCGCCGCCGAGCTGCGTGAATTCCTGTTTACGCATTCAAGGATTGCCGTGCTCACCGGCGCCGGCTGCAGCACCGGATCCGGGATTCCCGATTACCGCGACGACAGCGGCCAATGGAAACACCGGCAGCCGATGCCGTTCGCCGAATTCATCGCGAGCACCGCGGCGCGGCGACGTTACTGGGCAAGAAGCTTCACAGGCTGGCGCCGCATTGCCGCCGCGAGACCGAATGCCGCCCATGCCGCGCTCGCCGAACTGGAGGTGCGCGGCCGCGTGAGTACAGTGATCACGCAGAACGTCGACGACCTGCACCGCCGCGCGGGGAGCCGCAACGTCATCGACCTGCACGGTGTTTTGCACCGCGTTCGCTGCCTGGCGTGCGGCGCCATCACGCGCCGCGAGTCGCTGCAGGCCCGGCTGGATGCCCTCAATCCCGGGTGGTCCGCCGCACCGGCGGTGCTCGCGCCCGACGGCGATGTGCACCTCCGCGACTCCGACGTGCTCGATTTCAAGGTCGCCGATTGCGAAGGCTGCGGCGGCATCCTCAAGCCGGACGTCGTGTTCTTCGGCGAATCGGTGCCGGCAGAACGCGTCTCAGGGGCACGGGAGCAACTCCTTGCCTCCGACGCGCTGCTGGTCGTCGGTTCTTCACTGATGGTCTTGTCGGGTTTACGGTTCGCGCGCATGGCGAACGAAGCGGGCCTGCCTGTCGTGATCCTGAATCGGGGCGTCACGCGTGCCGATGGCATCGCTCGGCACAAGCTGACGGACGACTGCGGCGAACTGCTGTCGGCCGTGGTCGACAGCCTCCCCAGCTGACGCAGTGGAAGCCGTCCTCGTTTTCGACAGCGTCGACCCGCGCGCCGCCTCCGATCGCGCGCTCGTGCTGCACTCGCTCGATATTCCTTGCGAAGTCGTCCGCGTCGAAGGCCGCACCGCGCTCGCGGTGCCCGCCGAGTTTGCCGAACGCGCCAGGTTCGAGATCTGGCAGTACGACCAGGAGAACCGGCAACCGCGCCCGCGCCCGCGCGTCACCGTGCACGAGTATCACAACGGCCTGCCCGGCGTCTTCGTGTACGTGCTCATCCTGTGCGTTGCCGGCTGGTTGGCCGGCCGCTCGGCTTTCGGCCTGGACTGGCTCGGCCGGGGCCGCGTGGACGGCGAATTGATCCGCGCCGGCGAGTGGTGGCGGACCCTCACCGCGATGACGCTGCACGGCGGTGTCGGTCACCTGCTCGGCAACATCGGTTTCGGCGCCCTGTTCGGCGGATTGGCGGGACGCCTCGTCGGCAGCGGCATCGCCTGGCTCGGCATCGTGCTGGCGGGCGCCGCCGGCAATGCGTTGAATACGCTGCTGCTCGAATCCGCGCACCGTTCCCTGGGCGCGTCGACGGCCGTGTTCGCGGCGCTGGGGCTGCTCGCGGGATTCGTGTGGCGGGCGCGCCTGATGGCGCAGGACCGCTGGCCCTACCGGCTCGGGCCGATCGTCGGCGGCATCGCCCTGCTCGCCTACACCGGCACCGGGGACGCCGAAACCGACATCGGCGCGCATCTCTCGGGATTTGCCTGCGGCTTCGTAGCCGGCGGCGTGCTCACGTTCCTTGCGGAACACCTGGGCGGTGCCCGGCTGCAGGCGATCTGCGGTGCCCTGGCCGTGGCAATCGTAGTGGTCGCATGGACGGCCGCGTTTGCCGGAGCCTGACAGCCGGTTGACCGCCGTGGAAAGACGCAGTACTGTATCGATACACAGGTATTCCGATTTCCGCCATGCCCGAGCAGCCCCACAAGGGCCGCGGCGCGATCTCCCGCCCCGCCGGCCGCTTTGCCGCCCGCACCGTCGATCGCTGCGAGGAGGACGCCGTCGTAATGGCACCGGAGACGATCCTCCGCCCGATGCAAGCGCGCAGCATCGTCAGCCGCAACAACTCGCCGGACGTGCCGTTCGAGCGCTCGATCAACCCCTACCAGGGGTGCGAGCACGGTTGCGTGTACTGCTATGCCCGGCCGAGCCACAGTTACCTGGACCTGTCGCCCGGGCTCGATTTCGAGACACAGATCTTCTACAAGCCGAACGCGGTGGACCTGCTGCTGGCCGAGTGGTCCCGGCCGGGGTACGAGTGCAAGCCGATCACGATCGGCGCCAACACGGATCCCTACCAGCCGGCGGAGAGGAACCTTGGCCTGACCCGCCGCCTGCTGGAGACGTTCCTGGAGCACCGCCACCCGGTGAGCCTGATCAGCAAGGGCATACTGATGCGCCGCGACCTCGACCTGCTCGGCGACCTCGCCGCGCTGGACCTGTGTTCCGTGGCGATCAGCGTGCCCACGGCCGACAACGCGCTGAAACGGCGGCTGGAGCCGCGCGTGCCCTCCGCCGATGCCCGTTTCCGGCTGATGCGGGAGCTCACCGGGCGCGGCGTACCGACCAGCCTGCTCATGGCGCCGATCATTCCCGCGGTCAACGATCACGAAATCGAGCACATCGTGGGCAACGCGGCGCAGGCCGGCGCCGGGCACGCCGCTTACGTCCTGCTCCGGCTCCCGCACGAGCTCAAGGGCCTCTTTGCCGACTGGCTGGAGGCGCACCTGCCGGACCGCGCCGCCCACGTCATGAGCCTGCTGCGTGCGGCGAGCGGCGGAAAGGATTATGACAACCGGTACGGATTGAGGCAGACGGGCAGAGGGCCCTATGCTGATATGATTGGACAACGGTTCAGGGCAGCGTGCAGGAAGTACGGCATCAGCCCCGGGCGTAACCGGCAGGAACTCGACTGCGGCCAGTTCAGGAGACCGGGCCAGCAGCAACTGGCGCTCACGCTCGGCTGAGCGCGCCCAAGGGCCGCCGCGCTAAACTTTAGGGGCACAGTTCTGTCATAAACGAGCATTGGCACATCGATCTCCTATGAAAATGCCTGGCCTGTTACTGCCGATCATCGCCCTGGCAACGACGGCGCTGTCGCTGCCCGCTTCGGCGCGCGCCCAGGAGCCCGGCAATGCCGGCGAGGCGCCAGGCAGTGCCGTCCAGACGACCAGCCAGGATCCCGGCGGGCTGGCGAACGAGAAGCCGAAAGCGCCCGCGGAACAGGAAGCGCCTGGCGGGACGGACATGTCCGTCACGGCAGAGAGCCCCGGCACCGATTTACCGTTCGGAAACAAGGCGGGAGCGGCTTCCGGCGAGGCGCCTGGTGACGAATACCGAGAGACTCCCGAGGAAAAACTTCAGCGTTACTTCGAGCTGTACAAAGAGGCGATGGAGAACGAGGTTTATGCGGAAGCGGACGTCCTGGCCAAACAGGTGGTCGAACTCTCAATCGCTATTTTCGGCATCGACAGCCTCGACTCCGCGCGTGCCCTGACCAATCTCGGTATCGCCCAGCACCAGACCGAGAACTACGAATCGGCGATAGCCAACTACGAGGCCGCCATCGACGTCATCGAGCGCACGGAAGACCGCCTCAACAAGAATCTCGTCAATCCGCTGAAAGGCCTGGGGGCGGCACAGCTCGCGTCGGGTCGCCCGGACCTCGCGAGTGAGACGTTCGAGCGCGCCGTGCACGTCACTCATGTCAATGAGGGTCCGCACAACCTGATGCAGGTCGAGGTTCTGGAATCCCTCGCAGAGACCTACCTCGCCGTCGGCAAGCTCGATGAAGTGGAGGTGCTCACCGAAATCATTTTCGGCCTTGAAGCCCGCGGCCTCGCGCTCGACAGCATGGAAATCCTGCCGGTGCTCGAGAAGCAGGCGTACTGGCAACACCGGCTCCAGCTGTTCGAAAAGGAGCGCTACACCTGGCGTAAGGTCATCGACATCATCGAGGATAACAGCGGTGACGACGACCTGCGCCTGATTCCGCCGCTGACCGGGCTCGGGAAGTCTTACCTGTACGTGGGGACCATGGATAGCCCCTATTACCAGCCTACGGCGATCACCTCCGGCGAGGTGTACCTGAAGCGCGCAGTGCGCATTGCCGAGGACAACCCGGACGCGACCTGGCAGATGCAGGAAGATACGCTTTTGGCTCTGGGTGACTTCTACATCCTATCCGGTCAGGCTAGCCGCGCCCGCCGCGTCTACCAGGACGCCTGGGAACTGCTCTCGTCCGGCGAAGAACGCCTCGCGAACCGCCGCGAGCACCTCGAAACGCTCGTGGTTCTGCAGGACATCAATCCGCCGAAATACGTCGGCATAGACGGCGAAGTCCGCTCGCAATTACCGGGCGACGACTACGAGACCGGCAAGATCGTTTACGACTACTCGGTAACATCCCGCGGATTTACCAATGACGTCGTACTGGTCGAAGCGG
>DATABW010000210.1:0-3478 GCA_036259375.1 Woeseiaceae bacterium | reverse complement strand
GCCTGGCAGATGCTGCAGAGCTCGCTCTCGGAGAGCATCCGGCAGCGGCGGCAGTGGCCGATTCCGGCAACCGCCTCGGCGAGTGCTTTCGACAACTGTTCCGCGCCTTCGCGGTCGCGCTCGAGCAGGTGAAAAGCTATGCGCTGCGCCGATTTCCGGCCGACGCCGGGCATGCACCGCAGCGCATCGATCAGCCTGACCAGAAGGGGAGAAAACGCCAACGGTGAAGTACTAGAACGGCAGCTTCATGCCCGGCGGGAGGTTCAGGCCGGCCGTCATGCCGGAAAGCTTCTCCTGGACCGTCTGCTCCACGCGCCGCACCGCATCGTTGAACGCAGCGACCAGCAGGTCCTCGAGCATCTCTTTGTCGTCGCCGACGAGCGTATCGTCTATTTCGATGGACTGGACGTCATGCTTGCAGGTCATCGTGATCCTGACCATACCCGCACCCGACTCGCCCGTCACCGACATCCTGGCGATCTCTTCCTGTGCCTTCTGCATTTCAGCCTGCATCTGCTGGGCCTGCTTCATGAGCTGGCCTATGCCACCTTTCATCTGTTACTCCCGTTCTGCCGCTGATTGTTGACAAGCTCGATCGAATCCGGATTCAGCTCGGCGCCAAAAATGTCCCGCAAAGCCTTGACGTTCGGATCCGCTTCCAGCGACTCCCGCGCGGCCTCCAGCGTCTCGTTGTCGAGTCTCGCCTTCTCCTGCATCGGCGTCTCGAGTTCCGGCCGGCCGATTTCGATATCGACGACCAGGGTTTCGCCGAACCGTTTGGACAGCGCCGCCGCAAGTTCATTCTGCCGGGACCGGGTGAGCAGGGGCTCGGAGCGGCTATCCAGCGCCAGGTGGATGACGTCGCCCTTGCGCCTGACGTAGGCGCAGTTGCTCGCCAGGAGCTTGCTGGCCCCATTCAGTTCGAGTTCCGGTATCAACCGGGCCCAGTCCGGCGCCTGCCAAGCGGTCCTCAGCGGCACGCTCGCCGTTTCCCGGGCACCTGACGGCGCTGCCGTGGTGATCTGTGCTTTTGCAGCCGGCGTGCGCCTCGGCGCCGGTGCGGCATTGCCGCCGGAAGTGTGCGTGTCGCCCGCGACGCCGGCCGGCCGGAACGCGAGCATCCGGAGCAGCGTCATTTCGGTGCCGCTGCGGGGGTCCGGCGCCAGGTGCAGGTCGCGGCGGCCGATCAATGCCGTCTGGTAGAACAGTTGCACGTCTTCCGGCTGCAGTGCCCGAGCAAGCTGCGCAATTTCCTGCTCGCCCAGGTCATCCTCGCTGTCCGTGACGCCCACCACCTGGTACACCGCGATCCGCTGCAACATACGCGCCGTATCCTCGAGCAGCCGCGCGTAATCGGGGGCCTGCTCGTCGATGACGGCCACGCTTTGCAGCAGCCCGGCGGAATCGCCCGCTGCCAGCAGGGTAAGCAGTTTCGCCACGTGCTCGCGATCGATGGTGCCGAGCATCGCGGCGACCGCCTCTTCGGTCAAGGCGCCGCCGCAGTGCGCGACCGCCTGGTCCAGCAGGCTCAACGCGTCTCGCAAGCTCCCGTCGGCGGCGCGGGCAATCATCGAGAGCGATACGGAATCGCTGTCGATCGGCTCCTCCCTGCAGATGTACTCGAGCCGGTCCCGGATCAGCTTCGGCGTCAGTCGTTTCAGGTTGAACTGCAGGCACCGTGACAGCACCGTCACCGGCAGCTTTTGCGGGTCGGTCGTCGCGAGCAGGAATTTCACGTGCGGCGGCGGCTCCTCGAGCGTCTTCAGCAACGCGTTGAAGGAGCTCTTCGACAGCATGTGCACTTCGTCGATTAGGTAGATCTTGAAGCGCCCGCGCGCGGGCGTGTACTGCACGTTGTCCAGCAGTTCACGAGTATCGTCGACCTTGGTCTTCGACGCTGCGTCCACCTCGATGAGGTCGACAAAGCGGCCCTCGTCGATTTCGCGGCAGGCGCTGCACTGTCCGCACGGTGCCGAAGTCATCCCGGTCTCGCAGTTGAGCGACTTTGCGAGAATGCGTGCGATCGTCGTCTTGCCGACGCCACGAGTGCCGGTAAACAGGTAAGCGTGATGAAGGCGCTCGCTGTCGAGCGCGTTCGTCAGCGCTTTCAGGACGTGTTCCTGGCCGGTGGTTTCAGCGAAGTTGCGGGGGCGCCACTTCCTTGCGAGAACGAGATAACTCATGAATGGCCTGTAGGAGCCCGTCCCACGGGCGAATTGAGAAATGGCCCGCGCCAGCACGTCCCCGGCACCCGGTTTCACCGCTGCCGCTGCTCCCTTCCGGGCCTGACGGGGTTCACGGCTGGCCGTCGCGGGGAAACCGACGCGGACCGGCTCCAATTATCCCCGACTCGGGACGCACCGGCAAATGAGGTGAATTGAGCGCCGCGGGGTTGCTATTCTTGACTTTTTCGATTGCATTCTTTTGCGCTCGCCGGCAGCGCCGGCGAGGGCGGGACCAGGAGCACGCCATGGTTGAGCCACGGGCATTCGCGACTCTCGACCCTTTCGGCGGCATGACGGGCGCCAATCCGGGCACGCTGCGCAACCTCGTCGCCGGCGAGTGGATCGCCGAGAAGGGAGTGCGCGACGATATTGTCGATCCGCTGAACGGCGAACCCTTCCTGAGGGTGCCGGACACCGCGGATCACCAGCCGTTCATCGACAGCATCCGGAGGTGCCCCTGCACCGGCTTGCACAATCCGCTGAAGAACCCTGAACGTTACAAGGCGCTCGGCAATGTCTGCGCCAGGGCGGCGGCAATGCTCGCGGAGAAGGACGTGCAGGATTACTTCGCCAAGCTGATCCAGCGGGTGATGCCGAAGAGTTGGCAGCAGTGCCTGGGCGAGGTCCTCATCACGCGCATCTTCCTCGAGAACTTCTCGGGGGACGGCGTGCGATTCCTCGCGCGCGGCTTTTCCAATCCCGGCGACCACGGCGGGCAGGAATCGCGCGGCTACCGCTGGCCTTTCGGCCCGGTCGCGGTGATCGCCCCTTTCAACTTCCCGCTCGAAATACCCGCGCTGCAGGTGATGGGCGCGCTGTTCATGGGGAACAAGCCGCTGGTGAAGGTCGATTCGAAAGTGAGCGCCGTATTCGAGCAGTTCCTGAGGCTGCTCATCGATGCCGGGCTGCCGGCGACCGACGTGGACCTGGTCCATTGCAGCGGCCGCGAGATGGGCCGCCTGCTGGAGGCCGCGAAAGACGACCTGCGGCTGGTGCAGTTCACGGGCTCGTCCGAGGTCGCAGAAAAGATCGCGGCGCAGTTCCATGGCGCGGTTCGGTTGGAGGATGCGGGCTTCGACTGGAAGATCATCGGACCGGATTACTCGCCGCAATGGCTGGATTACGTCGCCTGGCAATGCGACCAGGATGCCTACAACGCCACCGGCCAGAAGTGTTCCGCGCAGAGCATCCTGTTCGCCCACCGCAACTGGACCAGCACGCTGCTCCCGAAGCTCCGCGAGCTGGCGGCGCGC
>DATABW010000209.1:0-3473 GCA_036259375.1 Woeseiaceae bacterium | reverse complement strand
TCGGATCCGCACCGCGTTCGAGCAGCAGCAGTGCGAGATCGTACTGGCCATTGACCGCCGCCATCAAAAGCGGGCTCGTGCGGTCGCCGGCTGACGGCTGGTCGATATCGGCACCGCCGTCCAGCAAAGTCAGCACCGACTCCGTGTGCCCCTGGCGGATGGCATGCAGCAGCGGAGTGAGACCGCCCCAGCCGCCAACGAGCTGGCCGTAGCTCAGTCGCTCCGCCCCGTCGTCTCCTTCCTTTTCTGCCGCGCAACTCTCTTGCACCGCGCCTGCCGTTTCCTCCTCGCCTTCTTCGTCTTCCTCCTCCTCGACCGCCGCGCTCTCAGTGCTGTCGCAAGCGGGGTCGGGAACATTCGGCCACTTCCGCTGGATTTCTCGCGCAAGCTCGATAGCGGCTTGTACCTGGCTCGGCTGCGGCTGCCATGTCGGACCGCCGCCTTCCTTCTTCTTGAATTCGGCCAAGGCGGCCATCAGCCGCTTTTCGGCGGCCTCGTCGGCCTCTTCCCGTTCGACTACATCCACCACGTTCTCTGCGATGGCGGGATCGGCACCTGCCTCGAGGAGCACTCGTATGTTGTCGACCCGGTTCGCCGCTGCCGCAAATATCAGCGGCGTCTGACCCCACGCTCCTTCGCGGGCGTTTACGTCGGCGCCGGCATCCAGTAATGCCGTAATCGAGTCCGGCTCGGCCGAGGCTGCAGCGAGGTGCAGCGGCAATACCCCGGAGTTGCTGGTAGCGACCGTCGCATCCGCATTCGCGGCCAGCAATGCCTTCACGATTTCCACGTGGCCGTTGCGGCTGGCAAGGTGCAGCGGCGTGTAGCCGCCGATTCTGGTGCCGGCGCCGACGTTGGCTCCGGCATGGATCAGCACCTCGGCGAGAGCGAGATCACCGTTTTCCGCCGCCCAATGCAGCGCGGTCATCCCATCGCCCTGAGTCTGGTTCACGTCCGAACCGCCACGGACCAGTTCGCGGACCTCGCCGGTATCGCCGCGTTTGGCGGCGTCGATGATGCTTATCTCAGCCGCACTTGCGTGGCCGAAAATAAAAGCCATACCTGACAGAATCAGGAATACTGATTGCCCTCTCATACTTGTCCTCGAAGACTGGATCGTTTCAGATGGTCAGTTCGCCGGTGCTGTCGCCGAACCTTTCCATGTCGTGGCCAAGCCTGTTCAAAAGGGTCAGCATGGCATTCGCCATCGGTGTACCGTCGGGCGCTTTGACGTGCGTGCCGCCGCGGTGCAGCCCGTTTGCACCTCCGAAGACGACGAGCGGACAACGGCGATGGTTGTGTAGATTGGCATCGCCCATCGGGGAGCCCCAGATGATCAGCGACTGGTCCAGAAGGTTGGACTCCCCGTCCGACGTATTCTGCAAGCGCTCCAGGAAGTGCGCCATTTGACCGACGCGGTACTGGCAAATCTTGTTGAACTCCATGACGCCATCTTCCGTGTCGCCATGGTGCGATGCAGGATGGAAGCTCCTGTCCGACCCGCTTTCCGGGAAGGTTCGACTCGAAGCATCGCGCCCCGTCTTGAAGGATATTACCCTCGTCATGTCGGTCTGGAGGGCAAGGACCTGCAAGTCGAACATCAGCTGCATGTGCTCGGAGAATGAATCCGGCACGCCCGGCGGTGCGTCGGGTAACTCCCGCTCCTGGCCGTTGGCGAATCTCGCCTCGACCAGTTGAATGCGCCTCTCGACTTCCCGAACGCTATCGAGGTAGCGGTCGAGGCGTCCGCGGTCAATCGCGCCGAGACTGGCTTTCACTTCCGTCGCATCCTGCAGCACCCAATCGAGGATGCTGCCGTGCATTCTACGGCGCACCTCACGTTCGGCCGTGGTACCGCCCCCGCCGAACAGCATGTCGAAGGCGGTCCTCGGGTTGCGAATCATCGGCAACGGTTCCGTAGGCGACGCCCAGCTTATTGAATCCGTGTATGAACACGAATAGCCATAACCACAGCCGCCGCCCTTGTCAGTGGGCTCGATACTGAGCTGCAGCGACGGCAGCACCGATGCCTGGCCGAATTTCTGCGCGTGAATCTGGTCAAGGGAAATTCCGCAGGACACATCGGAACCCTGCGTCTGCTTCGGATGCGACTGCGTCAGGAAAACCGCGGACGAGCGAAAATGATCGCCTCCGACCTCGCTCGGGCTATAGGGCTCCGCCATCCGCACGTCCGTATTGCTGATAATCGTGAAATGATCGCGCCACTTCTCGAGGAGCTTCAGGGGGTTGTCCTGCACCAGCTGGTAGTCGCGGCCCGTCGTCGCCGGCGCGAAAAGAAACTTCTTCGCCGCCCACTCATTGCAGCCGGCCAGGCCGTGCACCTCTTCGATGCACAAAAGCCTTGTCCGAGGCTCACCTGCGGACGCGGCGAACGCGGGGATCATTGCATCGAGCAACGGCAATGCCACTGTTGCACCGGCACCGCGAAGGAAGGTGCGCCGGCCCATCTTCTTCTTGGTCAGGAATTGCATAATCAATCCTTTTCGCCTGAGCGAACGTCTTTGCCTAATGTGGAATCGGCCGTGATCAATTCATCCTTCGGCGACACTTCTTTCATGCGGAATGTGTCGCTCATGATGACCCCCATGATCAGGGATGACATCCGGTAATCCTCTTCTGCCGCGGCGTCGACGATAGCGCGCACGACAGGCTGGTCGTAGTACTCCACTCGCCGTCCAAGTGCGTAAGCCATCAGGTTCGCCGTAAATTCCCGCACCAGCGGTACAGGCCGCTCCAGCAGAACACTTGCCAGATCTGCCGGCGTCGATATTTCGGTGCCGTCGTAGAACGTGCTTCGGGTATCCAGGGGCATGCCGTTCTCGCGGATGCGCCATTTGCCGGTTACATCGAAGTTGTCCAGCGCCAGCCCGATCGGGTCCATGACCTTGTGACACGCGGCACAAACCGGATTGGCCCGATGCATTTCCATGCGCTTGCGGGTCGTCAGGATCTCGCCGTCCTTGACGCCTTCGGTTTCCTCGAGATCCGGAACGCCCGGTGGCGGTGGCGGCGGCGGCGTGCCGAGCAACACCTCGACTACCCACTTGCCCCTGAGAACCGGCGACGTGCGGTTGCCGAGCGACGTCTGCGCCAGAATGCTGCCGTGCCCGAAGATGCCGACCCGCTGCTGGTTCGGGTAACTCACCTTCCGGAATTCGTCACCGGTAACCCCGGGTATTCCGTAATGCTTTGCAAGCCGCTCGTTCATGAAAGTGTAGTCGGCCCGGTAGAGTTCCAGCAGGCTCTTGTCTTCCTTTACGAGGTGAAGGAAGAACAATTCGGTCTCACGACGCATCGCGTGCATGAGCTGCTCGTTGTAATCGGGGAAGAGGAATTCATCCGGATGCAGTTGCTCAATGTCCTGCAGGCGTAACCACAGCGAGGCGAAGCGAGTGGCGAGCGCGGCAGCCCGTGGATCCTCCAGCATTCGCTTCCCCTGGTCGCGGAGTACT
>DATABW010000208.1:0-4359 GCA_036259375.1 Woeseiaceae bacterium | reverse complement strand
GCCGTTTCGTCCTCTTCTACGGTAACCGGCGCCAGCGCACGACGATGTTCATCGAGGACCTGTACGCGCTCAAGAACCGCTACCCGGAGCGACTGCAGCTCTACTTCGTGTTCAGCCGGGAGGAGCAGGAGTTTCCGATCTTCAGTGGGCGACTCGACGCGGAAAAGGCGCGGGAGCTCTACCGCACGTTTTGCGGCGGGCTCGAACCCGACGATGCCTTCATCTGCGGCCCCGACACGATGGTCGACGACGTGCGCGGCATGCTGAAAGCGGAAGGGCTGCAAGCATCGGCCATTCACTCCGAGCGCTACGGAGCACCGGTGGAACGGAGACTTTCCGAGCCCTCGCCGGTTCCGGCGCCGGGGACAAGTGCGGCACACCTGGCCGACGTGACCGTCGTCATGGACGGGCATCGAAAGACCTTCGAAATGACCACCGAGGACCCGAACATCGTCGACGCAGCGGCGGAGCACGGCATCGAACTGCCGTACTCCTGCAAGGGGGGTGTCTGCGCCACCTGCCGGACCCGCGTGCTCGAGGGCGAAGTTCGCATGGAGACCAATTACGCGCTCGAGGACTGGGAAGTCGAACGCGGATTCGTGCTCGCCTGCCAGTCGCGGCCGTTGACGCCGCTGGTGGTCCTCGACTACGACGACATCTGAATCGGCTGGAGCCCCCACCCGCGCGCTCGACGGGCAAGGTTCAGCGCCGTTCTGTAAGATATGGCTTCTTCACAAGAGCGTGCATGACCAGATCAGCCACAAATCCGGGCGTCCAGTTGCCTCCGGGGCGCAAAAACGCCTATACCCGCGACGAGCTCCTCGCCTGCGGGCGCGGCGAGCTGTTCGATCCGGACAGCGCCAAGCTGCCGCTTCCCGATATGTTAATGACCGACCGCGTCACCCTGATCACGGCGGAGGGGGGGCGCTACGGCAAAGGCGAAATCCGGGCCGAACTCGATATCGAACCCGACCTCTGGTTCTTCAAGTGCCATTTTGCCGGCGATCCGGTGATGCCGGGCTGCCTCGGGCTGGACGCGCTGTGGCAACTGGTCGGCTTCTTTCTCGTATGGTCCGGGCACAAGGGCCGCGGGCGGGCGCTGGGCGTCGGCAACGTCAAGTTCAGCGGGCAGATTTTGCCGACGTCGAAGCTCGTCACCTACAATCTGCACCTGAAACGCCTGATTACGCGCAGGCTGACACTCGCCATCGCCGACGGCTCCGTAACCGTCGACGGTCGCGAAATTTACGTGGCCGAGGATTTGCGCGTCGGCGTGTTTACCTCCACAGAGGATTTCTGAGCATGCAGCACTCATGAGCCAACGACGCGCCGTCATCACCGGGTTGGGCGTGGTCTCCTGCCTCGGGAATTCCCGTGCCACGGTGCTGGATTCCCTGAAGCAGGGCCGCTCGGGCATTCGCTTCAACGAGACGTTCCAGGAGATGGGGCTGCGTAGCCAGGTCAGCGGCAGCGTGGACATCGACCTCGCGGAGCATATCGACCGCAAGACCCGCCGGTTCATGGGCGATGCCGCAGCCTATGCGTATGTCGCGATGCGCGATGCCATCGAGGACGCCGGCCTCGAAGAGAGCGACGTATCGAACGAGCGTACCGGTCTGATCGCGGCGTCGGGCGGCGCCTCCAGCGCGAACATCGTGCTGAGCGCCGATACCCTGCGGGAAAAGGGTGTGCGCAAGATAGGACCCTACATGGTGCCGCGCACGATGGGCAGCACGGTTTCGGCCTGTTTGGCCACGCCGTTCCGGATAAAGGGCATCAACTATTCCCTCACCTCGGCATGCGCGACCAGCGCGCATTGCATCGGTGCGGCGTTGGAACAGATCCAGTTGAACAAGCAGGACGTCGTGTTCGCGGGCGGCGGGGAGGAGGAGGACTGGACCCTCGCCGCCATGTTCGACGCGATGGGCGCGCTGTCCACGAAATACAATGACGAGCCTACGCAGGCCTCGCGGCCATACGACCGGAACCGGGACGGCTTCGTCATTGCCGCCGGCGGCGGCATGGTGGTGGTGGAGGAACTGGACCATGCCAGGGCCCGCGGCGCGCGCATCTACGGCGAAATTGTCGGTTACGGCGCGACCTCCGACGGTCACGACATGGTGGCGCCCTCCGGCGACGGCGCCGTGCGCTGCATGCGGCTCGCCCGCGCGACCGTCGCGGCTCCGGTGGACTACGTCAACACGCATGGCACGAGCACCCCCGTAGGGGACAACCAGGAGCTGAAAGCGATCGCCGAAGTATTCGGGGACGAGTATCCGCGGTTTGCTTCGAGCAAGTCGTTGTGCGGCCACAGCCTCGGCGCCACCGGCGTCCAGGAGGCGATTCACTGCCTGCTGATGCTGCAGGAAGATTTCATCGCACCGTCGATAAACGTTTTCGAGCCGGAGGAGGCCGTCGAGGGCCTGCCGCTCGTCACCGAACGGCAGGACGACGCGGGCCTGACCACGGTGATGAGCAACAGCTTCGGTTTCGGGGGAACGAACGCTACCCTGGTCCTGCAGCGCCTGCGGGATTGACGCCCATGCGCCCGCAGCCGCCGGCGCCCTCGTCCGGAGAATATTGCCCATGCCGATCGAAACGCTGAGCGAACATGCCTGCTTCAACGGGACCGTCGGGTTCTATCGGCATCGCTCTGACGCGAACGACTGTGACATGCGTTTTGCCGTGTTCGTCCCGCCGCAGGCGGCAGCAGGCCGTGTTCCGGTGCTCACATGGTTGTCAGGGCTCACCTGCACGGAAGAAACCTTCATGATCAAGGGTGGTGCGCAGCGGGTTGCGGCGGAGCTCGGCCTCATGCTGGTCGCCCCGGATACGAGCCCCAGGGGCGAAGGCGTGCCGGACGATGCGGAAGGCGCATACGATTTCGGCATCGGCGCCGGATTTTACCTGAATGCGACCGAGGCACCGTGGAAGCGGCACTACCGGATGTACGACTACGTAACGCAGGAGTTGGCCGAGCTCGTCTTTGCAAAATTTCCGGGCGATCGCTCGCGGCAGGGTATCTTCGGGCATTCGATGGGCGGTCACGGAGCGCTGACGATCGGCCTCAGGAACCCCGATACATACCGCAGCCTGTCCGCTTTTGCGCCGATCAGTAACCCGGTCGAGTGCCCGTGGGGCCGCAAGGCTTTCAGTCATTACCTCGGCCATGATGAAACGACCTGGCGCGAATACGACGCTTCGCTGCTGGCCGGATCGGTCGACGAAAGGCCGGCGCACACAATACTCGTCGACCAGGGGCTCGCCGACCAGTTCCTGGAGGAGCAGCTGCACCCGCAGCGCCTCGAGTCTGCCTGCGAGAGCCGCGACATCGGACTCGAGCTGCGCCGGCACGAAGGCTACGATCACGGCTATTACTTCATCTCGACTTTCATGGAAGATCACCTGCGCTTCCACGCCGCAAACCTGTCGCGCTGAGCGCGGCGGAATCGCGCCGATGAGCATTCGGTGAGCGAGTACCTGCTCCTCGCCGCGGCCATGCTGCTCACCGGCGGCATCGGCGGCATCCTGGCGGGACTGTTAGGGATCGGTGGCGGCATCGTCATCGTGCCGGTCATGGAAGCGACCCTGGCGTATCTCGGGGTGGACGAGGCGATTCGCATGCACGTCGCGGTGGCGACTTCGCTCGCGACCATCATTCCGACCTCGATAGCATCATCCCGGGCGCATCACCGGCGGCAGTCCGTCGACCTGGCGCTCGTCCGGCGCTGGGCTGTATTCGTGCTGCTCGGCTCGCTGGCCGGCACATTGATTGCGTCGCAGGTACACAGCCGCGTTCTGGCGGCGATTTTTGCCGTCATGGCACTCGTAATCGCGGTCAAAATGATACTGCCGGCGGAGGGCAGGGCTCTCGCGCCGCAAGTGCCCCGTGGACCGCTCGTGCCGGCGATTCCGGTGAGCATCGGGGCGGTGTCCAGCATGATGGGCATCGGCGGGGGCACCCTCAGCGTCGCCACGCTGACCTTGTTCAACGAACCGATCCATCGCGCGGTCGGTACGGCGGCGCTGTTCGGGCTCTTCATCAGCCTCCCGGGGACGATCGGCTTCATCGTGACCGGGATGGGCGATGCGCGGGTGCCGCCGGGAAGCCTCGGATACGTCAATCTGATCGGCTTCGCCTGCATAGCCCCGGCCACTTTCCTGGCGGCCCCGCTAGGCGCGAGCATTGCGCACAGGCTCTCGAAACGCCGGCTCAGCCTGCTGTTCGGGTTTTTCCTGCTCGTGGTGTCGCTGCGCATGTTCCACAGCGCCTGGGGCGGCTAAAAAGCGGCGATACGTTCTCGTTTTCGGGCGTGTTTATGTACTTGCGTCACAAAATCAAGGTGACGGAATAGCCCG
>DATABW010000207.1:0-4406 GCA_036259375.1 Woeseiaceae bacterium | reverse complement strand
GGAAGAGGAGGTTACGAACGATGCTTCGTTCGTCGACGATCTCGGCGCCGATTCTCTGGACACCGTCGAACTGGTGATGGCTCTCGAGGAAGAGTTCGAAACCGAGATCCCGGATGAAGAGGCGGAGAAGATCACCACGGTCCAGCAGGCAATCGATTTCGTCACGGCGCGCCGCAGCGAATCATAGTTGCAATGTCAAGGGCGCGGATGTCCGCTTCGCGGACCGCGCCCTTCGTGCCTTTGGCAGTTACGGCGGTCCTGCCGTGAATCCCGGGACAGTTCCTTGAGCAAGCGAAGAGTGGTCGTTACCGGTCTGGGGTTGGTTTCCCCGGTCGGCAGCCAGCTGGAAACAGCGTGGGAGAACGTGCGCGAAGGCCGTTCGGGCATCGGTCCGATCGAGCATTTCGACGCCAGCGCGTTCACGACGCGCATTTCCGGTTCGGTGAAGGATTTCGACGTGAGCGAGTTCCTGTCCCCGAAGGACGCACGCAAGATGGATCCCTTCATGCATTACGGCATCGGCGCGTGCATCAAGGCGATCTACGATGCCGGGCTGGAGATCACGGAGGACAACGGACATCGGGTCGGCGTGATAATGGGCGCCGGGATCGGCGGCCTGCAGACGATCGAGGACAATCACAACAAGTATCTCGCGTCGGGACCCCGGAAGATCTCGCCGTTCTTCATTCCGGCCAGCATCATCAACATGGTGTCCGGACACGTGAGCATCCTGCAGCACATCACCGGACCGAATCTCGCCATCGTGACGGCATGCACCACGTCCACGCATTGCATCGGCGTCGCCGCGCGCACGATCGCCTATGGCGACGCCGAGGTGATGCTGGCCGGCGGCTCCGAGTACGCCACGACGCCGCTGTCGATCGGCGGGTTTTGCTCGGCACGCGCCATGTCGACGCGGAACGACGAACCTGAAAAAGCCAGCCGGCCGTTCGATATCGACCGGGACGGCTTCGTGCTGAGCGACGGCGCCGGCTGCCTGATCCTGGAGGAGCTCGAGCATGCGAAAGCGCGCGGCGCGCGCATCTATGCCGAGCTCGCCGGCTTCGGAATGAGCAGCGACGCCTACCACATTACGCTGCCGCCGGCGGATGGCGAAGGCGCACGCAAATGCATGGTCGCCGCGATGCAGGATGCGCGGCTGGATCCCGCCGAGGTGCATTACCTGAACGCCCACGGCACGTCGACACCCGCCGGCGACATCGGCGAGACGGTCGCGATCAAGCGGGCGTTCGGCGATGCCGCGCGATCGCTTGCGGTCAGCTCGACCAAATCGGTCACCGGTCACCTGCTCGGGGCGGCCGGCGCCGCCGAGGCGATATTCTCGATCCTGGCAATCCGCGACCAGGTGATGCCGCCGACCATCAATCTCGAGACGCCCGACCCCGAATGCGACCTGGACTACGTGCCGAACGAAGCGCGAGAGGGCCGGGTCGAGGCGGTCGTCTCCAATTCCTTCGGCTTCGGCGGGACGAACGGCAGCCTGGTCTTTCGCCGGCTGAAGTGAGCACCGGTCCGCTGCCGTGAAACGAATTCTCTGGCTGGCGGCATCGGTAATCGTCATTGCCGGCCTCGTGTTCGCCTGGCAGGTGTTCCGTTTCCTCGACACGCCGGTTCCGGTACCGGAGGAGGGCCTCACTTTCGAAATTCGCCCGGGGATGCCGTTTGCGGCGGTCAGCCGCTCGCTGGAGGAGGCGGGTGTCATCAAGCATCCCCAATGGTTCACGTGGTACGCGCGCGTGAAGGGCGAGGGCAGCTCCATCCATGCCGGCGAGTACCGCATCGCCGGCCGCGTGACGCCACCCGAACTGCTGCGCCAGTTCGCATCAGGCAACGTGCTCCTGCATTCCTTTACCATCGTCGAGGGCTGGACGTTTCGCGAGCTGCTGGACAGCCTGGCGCGGCAGGAGGCCCTCGTGCAGACGATCACGTACGACGACTGGCCGGCGCTGCTCGACAGCCTCGGGTCCAATGCCTCCCGGCCGGAAGGTCTGTTCCTGCCGGAGACCTATCACTACCCGCGGGGAACGAAGGACATCGCGATATTGCGCCAGGCCTATGAACTGATGCAGGACACGCTGGATGCCGAATGGAGCGATCGCGCCGACGGCCTGCCGCTGGAAACGAAATACGAAGCCCTGATCCTCGCGTCCATCGTGGAAAAGGAAACGGCGCGGGCAGACGAACGCGCCCGGATCGCGGGCGTGTTCGTGCGGCGTCTCCAGAAAGGCATGCGGCTGCAGACGGACCCCACGGTCATCTACGGCATTGGCGAGACCTTCGACGGCAATCTGACGCGCGCGGACCTGCGGACCGATACGCCCTACAACACCTATACCCGGGATAGCCTGCCGCCGACGCCGATCGCAATGCCGGGTCGCGCGGCGATTCACGCCGCCCTGAACCCCGCGCCGGGAGAGGCGCTGTACTTCGTCGCCACCGGCCTCGGCGACGGCAGCCACACGTTCTCCGCAACCCGGGACGAGCACGACGCGGCAGTGGCCGCGTATCTCCAGCGACTGCGCGATCGCAGAGCGGAGTCGGACCAGTGACGGCGCGGGGCCGTTTCCTGACGGTCGAGGGCGGCGAGGGTGTGGGCAAATCCACCAACATCGAGTTCCTTTGCTCGCTCATTCGGGACCATGGCTTCGAGGTACAGATGACCCGCGAGCCGGGCGGCACGCCGACGGCGGAGCGCATCCGCGACCTGCTGCTCGAGCACTTTGATGAGCCGATGCCGGACCTCGCGGAACTGCTGCTGTTTTTCGCCGCGCGCACGCTGCACGTCGAAAACGTGATCCGCCCGGCACTCGCCCGCGGCACCTGGATCGTTTGTGACCGCTTTACGGATGCGACGCGCGCCTACCAGGGGACCGGACGCGGCCTGGACGCGCGGCTGATCGAGCAGCTGGCCGCATGGGTGCACGGGGACTTGAGTCCCGACCTGACGCTGCTGCTCGATGCGCCGCCTGAGGTGGGCAGGGGGCGGGCAGAGCGGCGCGGCGACGCCGACCGGCTCGAAGGCGAGCAGGCGGCTTTCCACGCCCGGGTGCGCGAGGGCTATCTCGCATTGGCAAACCGCGAGCCGGGACGCTTCCGTGTCATCGACGCCGGCAAGCCCCTCGACCAGGTCCAGGCGGATATCGAAAAGGCGCTACGGCACCTCTGGGATCCCGCTGCAGAATCCCGCTTTGCGGCCGATGCCACGACGCCGCGTAAGTGACTGCCTTCACGTGTCGGAAAGAACCGTAGCGCTTCCCTGGCTGGAAGCCTTCGCTGACGGCTGGCGCGCGCGCGAGGCGCAGGGCCGGCTTCCCCACGCGGTGCTCCTCACCGGACAGCCGGGCGTCGGAAAACGCGCGGCGGCGATCTGGCTGGCGAAGCGGCGCCTCGCAATCGGCGATCAGGAATCGGTCCCCACCTACCCGGCGGCCGTGCCGGAGCACGCGGACCTGCGCTGGGTGCAGAAACCCGAGGACAAGCAGTCGATCGGCATCGACCAGGTGCGCGAGCTCATCGATGCGCTATCGCTGACCAGCTATGGGGGCGGCGCCAAGATCGCGATCATCGAGCCCGCGGACATCATGACCGGAGAGGCGGCGAACAGCCTGCTGAAGACGCTGGAGGAACCTCCGGGCGATGCGCTGCTGGTGCTGGTCGCGGATCGCCTGGGCCGGCTGCCGGCGACCATCTTCAGCCGCTGCCAGCGTATCAACGTGCCGGCTCCGCCGGTGAGCGCCGGTCTCGCCTGGCTCGACCGGCTGCGCCCCGGCGCCGACTGGTCAGCGGCGCTCGAGATCGCCGGCAACGCGCCCCTGGCGGCGATCGCGGCGCTCGATACGCTGGAGGATACGAGAGCGATGGAACGCGAGCTGCGCGCGCTGGCCGAGGGCCGCGCCTCGCCGGTGGACGTCGCCGCGCGCTGGGCGAAGATGGACCCGCAGGTGGTGTTCGGCTGGCTGGGCCGGCAGGTGCAGCAGTGCCTCTATCGCCTGAGCGATCACGCCCGCCAGGCGGGAACGGGTGCCATCCCGGATTCTGTGCTGAAGCGCATGGACAGGCGAAATCTCTTCTGTTATCTAGACACGATTAACCGCTTGCGCGGCCAGCCGGGCGGATCCTATAACCTCCAGCTGGCGCTCGAGAGCGTTTTGATCGACTGGGCCGGGGGCCTGGCCGATTATCGAAGCCCGTTTTCCCCGGGAGGGCTGTTGCCGGTCCCGGCTGCAAGGTGAACCCGTTCATGCCAGAAGCTCCAAGACCCGCCAAACCCGGCCTGCTGACGCTGACCATCAGGGACAAGAGCGCGCTGTACCTTGCGTACATGCCGTTCGTCGTCAACGGCGGCCTGTTCATCCCGACCAACAGCTCCTACCGCCTCGGCGACG
>DATABW010000206.1:0-7533 GCA_036259375.1 Woeseiaceae bacterium | reverse complement strand
TCTGACAGCCAACACCATCCCGTCGCGGCCCATCCGGTCTCAATGGCGTGAGCGGGGTTTGGCTCTCCGCGCTGCCGACACTGCACACGGACAAAATTGCCAGAACCGCTTCATCCGCGAATGCCGCTTGTTCAGGACTGTGGCAGATGAACTGTGAACGTGGTGCCGTCCTTCGCATTGGAAACAAGCTCAACACTTCCTCCATGCGCAATGGCTATCTGGTTGACTATATATAGCCCCAATCCAACGCCTTTGGAGGCGTATCGCGGTTCATCGTCAGATTCGCCCCGTGTCAATGGCTCGAAAATCCCTCTTTGCTTTGCTGAAGGAATGGGGCGGCCCTTGTTGTGCACGGAAAGGAGAACCTCGTCAGATTTACTTTTACAGGTAAGCGTGACGGTACCGGTGCGTTTTCCGTAATCCAGCGCATTTTTGACCAGGTTAGAAAGCGCTTGGGCTATTCGCGCCTTGTCCCACACGCCATTCAGCTGCCCACTGCAGTTGACTTCAATTCTGTTCTTTGGGTAACTCAGGACAAAATCCTGCGCAACCTGTTTGCATACGAGGGCCAGATTGGTTTTTCTGCGTTGGAGTGGGAGGCGCTTACCAAGCCGGGTACGACTGAAGTCCAATAGGACATCGATCAATTCACGCATTTGATTCGTTAGCCTGCGAATCCCGGTGGCGGCGTCTCGAACCGATTTCGGATCATCGCTAACTAGAGGTATCTCTGCATAAGTAGAAATTGCACCCAGGGGATTCCGCAGATCATGACCCAGGATACCGACGAACATATTACGGGAGCGCTCAAGCCTGCTGTTGAACCACCTGATCGCCTCCGTCAGAGATTGATCCATTGCTTCATTGAAAAGCATAAGGTCGTCCAGGGCCTCCCGATCAGACCCTCCGCCAGAGGACGACCACGCGCTTATCACGCTGGCGCGAAGTGCGCGATACTCAGATACCAGCTGGTCCAGCGTGAAGCCGATAGCGAGACGTTCAGCGGCATGGGCTTGGGCGCTTTCGGTAACGTTCGGCGAAGTTCCCGGCCGGTTGCCGCGCGACCTCTCACGCCGATGTTCCTTCGTCTGGGGCGATCTCAGGTCCTCGGCGACGGTTCGAAGTATGGCTTCAGCGCCGTCTCGTAAATCCTCCACGCTCATACCGGCAGTGACCGGCACAGTCTCCGCAAAGGACTGCCATTCGGCTAAGAGTCGCTCAAGGTTGTTTTCGATGAAGTCCGGCAGCGACACGGCTGTTCCCCCGGATGACGGCCCCGTTAACCGCGGCATCGCCGCGCGCCCCGGTTATTTATAACATACTGAAATGGAAGAACGCTCAGGAAGCGCCCTATGGCGCGGAAGCCAACTCGGAGCAGTGCGAGCGGGGCTCGAGGCGCTGCTAGTGTCGGATCGATCAACCCGGCGAGATCACGAGAGACGGACGATCTAATCGGCCCCCTACTCAGATCCTCCCCGCCGATCTGGCAGCTTGGCTATTGGGTCAGGGAGGTTAGATTCTCGCGTATTGACAAGCCGAACAGGTAGACGCACCGGAGACGTGCATAATCTGCGCCTCATTCTCGCCCGTAATCAACTCAGCATCGACCGCCTCACACAGATCGATAATTACGCTTTCCGTACTGCGATTCTAGCTGTCGCCATCCTCAACGTCGTCGTCTTGCGTGTCCGAGTCTCGAAGCAGACGCATATCTCTGATCTCCAATATGTGCGAATCGGTTAGCACAATCGTCTCAACGAAATCAGCCGGATCGAGCTGCGGCAGGGTATCGGTCTCGCTTCCCATCGGAATCTCCTGTGGTGGCGACGTTGCGAAAGGTAGCGCGTCAGGCGTCGAAGGGCTGTGAAACGGTTCGGCTTTTGCGGCTTCAATAGCAACCACCCCAAAGACGGAGCTCGGTTGCCGTTCATCTGGCGTGAGCTATTATTGAGTAAGCGAAAAGCATCAGAAGACCTTCCTTTTAACGCGTTCGAGCGTTGCGGCCTGCACATGAGAACCCGCGCGCCCGGCAGAGTACCGATCGTGACGAACCGAGCAGAAGAATCGGCGCACGGGGCGAAGTCGCTGGCAGTTCTGCTGTGCGCCTGCACCGTCATTTCGGCGCCTGCCGCCGCAAGCGGCCCGTGGCCCGCGCAAAGCTGGCCGACTGCGACACCGACCGAAGCCGGCATGGACCGGGCCCTGCTGGAGCAAGCTCGCGATCACGCGTTGACGGGTGGCGGCGCGGGCATGATCATCCGCTCCGGCAAGCTGGTCTTCTCCTGGGGCGATCCGACCCGGCGCTTCGATCTCAAGTCCACCACGAAGTCGATCGGCGTCACGGCTCTGGGCCTGGCGATGCAGGACGGGCTCGTCGGACTTGCGGATGCCGCGCAGTTGCACCTGCCGGGCCTCGGCGTGCCGCCGGAGACGAATGCGGAGACCGGCTGGCTGGGGGAAATCACGGTTCGGCAGCTGGCCACTCACAGCGCGGGCTTCGACAAGCCCGGCGGCTTCATCGAGGTGTTCTTCGAGCCGGGGACGGCCTGGTCGTATTCCGACGGTGGCGCCAACTGGCTGGCCGACCTGCTCACCGTTCGCTACGGAATGGACCTCGAGGCGCTCATGTTCCGCCGGGTTTTCGATCCGCTCGGGATACGGCCGGCGGACCTGACCTGGCGAGACAACGCCTTCCGTAGCGATACGGTCAACGGCATCAAACGGCGAGAGTTCGGCTCGGGGATCCGCGCCGATGTCGATGCCATGGCGCGGATCGGCTACCTTTATCTGCGCCGCGGCGCCTGGGAGGGGCGCCGGGTCGTGCCGAGCGCGTTCGTCGCTAGCGCCTCACGGCTGGACCCGAGCCTGGCCGGACTGCCGGTTACGGAATCGGGCAATCACCCGGACGCGACCTCCCATTACGGGCTGCTGTGGTGGAACAACGGCGACGGTTCGCTGCTGAACGTGCCGCCGGATGCGTTCTGGTCGTGGGGGCTTGCAGACAGCCTCATCATCGTCATTCCTAGCTTCGACATAGTCGCGGTGCGCGCCGGAGACGGCTGGCGGCCCGGCTGGGACAGCGACTATGCCGTCATTCGGCCGTTTATCGAGCCTGTTGCGCAGTCCGTGACCGGCACATCCATTAGCCGGCCTCCGGCGGTGAGCATCGAAGCGCCTGCGGACGGCCCGCAGACGGCATCTGCCAGCTCCATCGCCTTTGCCGGCAGCGCGCTCGACGCGGAGGACGGCGATCTGACGAACGGACTCAAGTGGTTTTCTGATCGGGACGGGCTCATCGGCATGGGCGGCTCTTTTTCCACGTCCGTGCTCTCGAGCGGAACCCATGTCATCACGGCTTCGGTCAGCGACAGCGGCGGTCTGAGCGGAGCGGCGAACGTCATTGTCGCGGTGGAGCAGGCCGAGGGGGCGGGCGGGACCCCGCCGACCGTGAGCATCAGCCAACCGGTGGACGATGCAAGCGTGACCTCGGGAGATTCGGTCGATTTTGCCGGCAGCGCAAGCGATGAGGAAGACGGCGACCTGACCGCTGCTCTCCAGTGGACGTCGGATCTCGACGGGCCGTTCGGCATGGGCGGCTCGTTCTCCAGCTCGAGTTTGTCGGTGGGCACCCACACGATCACGGCATCGGTGACGGACAGCGATGCCGAGGCGGGCTCCGCGAGTCTCACGCTGATCGTGACGATCGACAAGCCGCCCAATGAGCCGCCGGTGGTGAAAATCGACTCGCCGTCGGAAGGCGCCACGTTCGATCAGGGGGAGACGGTCACCTTCACTGGCAGCGCCACCGACCTCCAGGACGGTAGTCTGACCGTTTCGCTCCAATGGTCCTCGAGCCGCGATGGCGCGCTGGGCTCGGGCGGGTCGCTGGCCGTTCCTGCTCTGAGTGTCGGCACGCATACCGTTTCGGCGAGTGTCGTCGACACCGCGGGTGCATCGGCTTCCGACAGCATCCGGATCGAGATCGCAGCCGGAAGCGGCGGGCCGACTCCTTCGCCGGGCTCCACCGGCGGCGGATCGGCCGGTCTATGGATCCTCGTACTTTGCGTCGTGAGAGCAACAGCGGCATTGCGCCGTATCGGCCTGCGGCACGGCTCGAGCGACGCCCAACACGCGCCCGGTCAGTGGAGCGCAACCGCGTCCAGCAGCTCCGCCTCGTTTGGCTGCGTCGTTCGCTCGTGGCACTCACCATCGCCGTTCTGCACCCCCAAAGTACCGCCCTCCAGGTCGAGGACGGTATAGGCCGAGCGAACGGGTTTCTCCCCGCGGGTGCAAGAGCCTCGACCCTTGTACAATCCGCGGCAATGTTCAGATCCGTATTGCAAAGCGCCGGCCTGCACGGCCTCGAACGCCGACTGAAGAAGTCACTCGGCCTGCATAAGAACTACATGAGCCATCCGCCGTATGGCGCGGACATACATCGGCTCGTGAAAGCCCACATCGATATCGTCCGGTACGGCACGATAGCGCTCGCGCTTCACCGGCTGAACGAGGAGAAGGTCCCCGGCGCGATGGCCGAGCTCGGCGTGTTCAAAGGCGAGCTGAGTACGTACCTGGCAGCGATCGAGAGACACCGCACGCTGCACCTGTTCGACACGTTCTCCGGTTTCCCGGACAGCGACCTCGAGGCAGGGGAGACAAACGACGCCCGCTTCCGGGACACCAGCGAGGACGCCGTGCGCCGCCGCATTGGCGACTGCACGAACGTGCGGTTTCATGTCGGGCCGTTCCCCGACACCGCGGCGCCCGTAATGGACGAGCGCTTTGCGTTCGTGATGCTCGATCCGGACAAGTACCGCCCGACGCTCGCCGGCCTCGAGATCTTCTACCCGCGTTTGAGTCCCGGCGGCTACCTGTTCATGCACGACTACAACAGCCCAGAGTCGAATTTCGCCGTATCGCGCGCCGCGCGCGAGTTCATGCGCGATAAGCCGGAGCGCCTCGTCGACCTCCCGGATGCGAAGGGTTCGGTCCTCTTCCGCAAGCTCTGAGTCGGGAAACCTACGCTTGTGCGCTCAAGCTGTGGTCTTCCCTGTTCTTTGACGATTCACGACAGGTCTACTACGGTAGTGGATCGTAGGAGGGGGAATTCAGCTGATACCGGAGGCACATGGAACGTGGCTGACATCAAAGCGAGAATCGAGCGCATCATCCGGGATGTCACACGGCGGAACCCCGGTGAGGTCGAGTTCCACCAGGCCGTGACCGAGGTGGTGGAAACGCTGGCTCCGGTTCTGCGCCAGTACCCGGAGTACACCGAGCACAAGATCATCGAGCGCATCTGCGAGCCCGAGAAGCAGGTCATCTTCCGGGTGCCATGGCAGGACGACCAAGGCGAGGTGCATATCAACCGCGGCTTCCGTGTCGGCTTCAACAGCGACCTCGGACCCTACAAGGGCGGGTTGCGGTTTCACCCTTCCGTGAACCTGAGCATCGTCAAGTTCCTCGGCTTCGAGCAGATTTTCAAGAACGCGATCACCGGCATGCCCATCGGCGGCGCGAAAGGCGGTGCAGATTTCGACCCGAAGGGCCGGTCCGATGACGAGGTCATGCGGTTTTGCCAGAGCTTCATGACGGAATTGTTCCGGCACATCGGTGAGTACACTGACGTGCCGTCCGGCGATATCGGCGTCGGCCAGCGCGAGATCGGGTATCTGTTCGGGCAATACAAGCGCATTACGAACCGCTATGAATCGGCCGTGCTGACCGGCAAGAGCCCGCATTGGGGCGGTTCCCTGGTCCGGAAGGAAGCAACGGGTTACGGCGTCGTGTACTTCGTGGAGGAAATGCTGAAGGCGCGCGGCAACTCCATCGCAGGCAAGACCTGCATCGTGTCAGGCTCCGGCAACGTCGCAATTTATGCGATGGAGAAGCTGCAGGCGCTGGGTGCACGTGTCGTGGCGTGCTCCGACTCGAATGGCGTGGTCCACGACCCGCACGGCATTCGGCCCGACACGGTCAAGCGACTCAAGGAACTCGAGCGTCGCCGGATCCGCGTGTACGCCGACGAGCACCCGGAAGCGGACTACCGCGAGGCCGGCAACATCTGGAGCATCCCCTGTGAGGTCGCTCTGCCTTGCGCAACCCAGAATGAGCTCGACGAGACCGCAGCCCGGATGCTGTTCGCGAACGGCTGCATCGCGGTCGCCGAAGGCGCGAACATGCCGACGACGCCCGGCGCCGTCCGTGTGCTGACGGAGGCTGGTGTTGCGTTCGGTCCCGGCAAGGCCGCGAATGCGGGCGGCGTGGCGACCTCGGCACTCGAGATGCAGCAGAACGCGAGCCGCGACGCGTGGACTTTCGACTATACCGAGCAACGCCTGCACGAGATCATGACCAGGATTCACCGCGACTGCTTTGATACGGCCGCCGAGTTCGACAGCGCGGGCAACTACGTGGCCGGCGCCAATATCCTCGGCTTCCTGCGAGTCGCGGAGGCGATGGTTGCCTTTGGCCTGATTTGACCGGGCGCGGTCAGGCTGCCGCTTTGCCTCGCTCCCGAGCAGAACCTCAAGGCGATCTTTATTCGCGGAGCAAATGGGGCTCAGGCCACGCTAAATCGAGTTTGATGCAGGAGATTGCGATGAAAGTAATAGTGAACGTTGTTGCGTCTGTGGCGATTGCAACAATCGCATTTCTCATTCCCAGCGTAACTGCAGGTGGTAAGGCACCACCGTCGATCGATTCCCAAATCATTATGCTCTACTACGATGAGATTTCAGATGCCGCTCATTTTTATGAGCACGTCCTCAATCTGCCGAAGACGCTCGATGAAGAGTGGGTGAAGATCTATCAGGTGACAGATTCTTCTTCCGTCGGAGTGGTCAAGGCAGGTCGAGGTGCTTATCATGCTACGCAGGAGCGAAACGCGGTAATGCTGAGTCTTGTCACCACGGACGTGGATGGATGGTACCGGCGCCTTAGGCAGAATGACCGAGTAAGCTTTCTCAAGGATATTCGCGACAGCGAGAACGTGCCGATAAGGTCCTTCCTGGTCGAAGATCCTGGCGGGTATACGGTTGAATTCTTCCAGTGGCTGAACGCGGACTAGCCAGACCAGAAGCTCATCCATGTCGTTGATTGCTGTTGCTCGAGCAAAGAGATCATCGGATGCTCAAACCCCGGCCTACGTAAGAATTGGCGCCGAGGGTATCAGCTGGCTCTAGTCAGCCCGAGGCAACGGCAGACTGTTATGTATCGCGGTTGCTGCGATTGCTGCCTGGCCCATTGCGACGCTGATCTGATCCAGTCCTTCCACCACATCACCCGCGGCATACATTCCCGGAATCGAGGTCTGCTGGTGCTTGTCCACGATCAGGGCTCCGTCCTCGTCGTGATCGGCTCCCATCTTCGTGATCAGCTCCGACCTCACCTTCATGCCGAGAGCCGTGTAAAGCGCATCGAACCGATGCAGCTCGCCGCTCTTCATGCGCCAGGCGAGGATCTCGTCCCGTTCTACGGCCACAGTCGCTACCGCTTCATCGAGGACGCGGACGCCGGCCTCTCGAAGCACTT
>DATABW010000205.1:0-14660 GCA_036259375.1 Woeseiaceae bacterium | reverse complement strand
TCACGGGCGACCAGATCCAGCGCCTCGGCTTCACCAACACGACCGACATCGTCGCGATGACACCGGGTCTGAATTACACGGTGCCCAACGCGGAATCGAGCCAGATCAACTTCTTCCTCCGCGGTGTCGGCCTGAACGATTTCGCGGATGCGAACGAAAACCCGGTCGCCGTGTACGTGGATGACGTCTACCGCCCCGCCATGGGCGGCTTGAGCTTCCAGCTTTTCGACATGGAGCGCGTCGAGGTGCTACGCGGGCCGCAAGGCACGCTGTTCGGCCGCAACACGACGGGAGGACTCGTGCACTACGTGAGCCGCCGTCCGACGGAAGAACCCGATGGCTACATCAATGGCACCTTCGGCGATTTCGGCCAGGTGAAGCTGGAAGGTGCCATCGGCGGACCGATCGGCGACACGCTCGCCGGGCGTCTCTCACTGGCAACGAACCAGCACGATGGCTGGACCGAAAATCGCGCCGGTCCGGATTACAACGAGACCGATGCGCAGGCGGCCCGCGCGCAGCTGCTGTTCACGCCGAACGACGACATCGGCGTCCTGCTTAGCGGCTGGTGGACCGAGAACGACGCCAGCGTCGGCGCGTGGCAGCACCAGGCGACCAAGTTCAACGCGGCGGGCGAAGCCGTGCCGCTCGGACCGAACGAGCAGGACATGTCCGTGGACTGCAATGCAGACGGCGCCCTCGACGCCGGCGACCTGCGTCCGGCACCCGGCACCGATTGTTTCGGCTATCGCGACACGGACGGCGATCCCTGGGCAGGCGCCTATGATCGCGACGGCCGGGTGGAAGTCGAAACCCGCGGCATTTCGGTGAACGTCGACTGGCAATTCGAGAACTTCGGCGTCACTTCGATCACGGCGCTGCAGTCCGTCGAGCGTTTGCAGTCCGAGGACACGGAAGCGAGTCCGTTCCCGCTCATCATGCCGACCTTCGCGGCCGAAACCGACACCTTCACCCAGGAGTTGCGCATCGACGGAGGCAGCGAAAGCTTCCGCTGGTTGGGCGGCGTCTACTATTTCGACAACGAGGTGGACGGTGACTACCAGCTGGACCTCACCAATCTCGGCTTCATTTTCTTCGATGCGGATTACCTCCAGGAGACCGATTCGCTCGCCGTTTTCGGGCAGGTCGAACTCGATCTGAGCGACCAGTGGACCCTCATCGCGGGCGCGCGGGTAGCGAACGAAGAAAAGACGCTCGACTACCGGAACGTGGATGAATCCGGTTTGTTCGAATTCCTGTTCGGCAGCGATGTCGCGTTCGACTTCGATCCGCAGACGGCCGGCAGCCTGGCGCGGCACGATAACGACTCCGTCAGCGGCAAGGTGGAACTCGACTGGCGACCGAACGAGAACCTGCTGCTTTACGGTTCTGTTTCCCATGGCACCAAGTCCGCCGGCTTCAATGTCGGTTTCCTGGACCAGACGTTCCTGTTCGCCAGCAACACGCCGGAAACGATACCGTTCGGCGAGGAGACGCTCCTGAGCTATGAAGTCGGCTTCAAGTCGACCCTTCTCGATGGCCGGGCCCGGCTGAACGGCAGTGCCTTCTACTACGATTACGAGGATTTCCAGACCTTCCGTTTCGAGCTCCTGAACCAGATTATCTTCAACGCCGATGCCGAGGTCAGCGGCGCCGAGCTGGAGCTCCAGGCGTCGCCGGCAGAAGGCTGGGATGTGGCGCTCGGCATGTCCGTCCTCGACGCCACCGCGCAGGGAATTCCGGACCCGGCCGGCGGACCGGCGCGCGAGCGCAACATGGTCGCCGCCCCGGACGTGTCGGTGAACGGCCTGGTGCGGTATGCATGGCCGGCATTCGGCGGCGAAATGGCGGTCCAGGCCTGGGCGAACTACCAGGGGGAGATGTTCTATGACATTCAGAACCCGGTCGTGTCGCGGGAGGACGGCTACACCGTCGGCAACCTGCGCGCTTCCTACACCTCGAGTGACGGTCACTGGGAACTCGCGGCTTTCGCTCACAACATCACTGACGAAGAGTACCTGAGCTACGCCTTCGACTTTACCGGAACCTTCGGTTTCAACCAGCAGGCCTTCGGGCCGCCCCGGTGGGTCGGCGTCAGCCTCCAGTACAACCTGCAGTAACGGAGCGGCGTGCTGGAACAGGTCATTCCCGCAAGCAGGTCGGCCGATACGAACTCCTTCGGGGGTCTGTCGGCCGCCATCCTGATGGGGGTGATCGGGCCCGAGGTATTCATCGTGCAGCCCGGGTTCGTGCAGGGGCTGGTCGTGCATCTCGGCTTCACGGACAGCCAGGCCGGTTACATCGCGTCGGCGGAAATGTTCGGGATCGCGGCAACGACGATCCTCCTGACCTTCATCGCTCACCGCGTCAACTGGCGCCGCGTCCTCACCGCGTCGCTGGTGCTCATGTTCCTGGCGAACGCGCTGTCCACGCTCGTCGGCGACGTCGAGTCGTTCACGGCGCTGCGGTTTGCTTCAGGACTGGGAGCGGGCGGCCTGGTCTCCCTGAGCTTTGCCGCCATAGGACTTACGGACAACCCGGACCGGAACTTCGGCTACCTCATCATGTGGGTCCTGATATACGGCGCGCTCGGTCTCATGCTGATGCCGACCGCCTACTCGCTGGGTGGAATGGACAGCGTGCTGTGGTTCTTCGCGCTTTTTCCGCTGGTCGGGCTGCCGTTCGTGAAGTATCTGCCGGCGACCGGCGAGAACGCCGTGGCGGTGGAACAGGAGGCGGTCACGCTGCCGGTCACGATGCGCGGCCTCGCGCTGCTGGCGATGCTCGCCTACTTCCTGGCCCAGGGCGTCGTCTGGGCCTACCTGTTCCTGATCGGCCTGTCCGGTGGCCTGAGCGAACAGGCGGTGGCCAACGGCTTGACGGTGTCGCAGTTCGCCGGCATTGCCGGCGCTTTCCTCGCGGCCATGGTCGGCAAGCGGTATGGCCGTTCGCTGCCGCTGACCGTCGGTATCGTGGGGGGTGCTGTGTGCCTGTATTTCCTAGTGGGTCAACTCGAGTTCCTGGTTTTCGCCGTGGCCGTATCGGTCTATAACTTCGCCTGGAACCTGACACATCCGTACCTGCTGGCCGCGATGGCGAGCTTCGACCGCCGCGGTCGTGTCGTCGTCTATGCCGTGGCGATGCAGATGATCGGCCTGGCCATCGGCCCGAGCCTCGCCGCCTCCGTCATCGAGGCAGGCGAGTACGTTAACGTCAACATCCTCGGTGCGGCCCTGTTCCTGGCCAGCCTGTGCCTGGTCCTGCCGCCCGTGATATCGCAGGCGCGGGCCAACTGATTGGAGTAGGCAAGATGTTTGCAGACCTGAGCGGAAAGATCGCCATCGTGACCGGTGCCGGACAGGGTATCGGAAGCGCCATTGCGGAAGTGTTTGCCGCCGCCGGCGCGAAGGTGATGATCGCAACCCGCACGCGCAGTCACGGCGAATCCACGCTGGAACGAATCGGAAAAAGCGGCGGGACGGCGCGTCTTTGCGCCGCCGATATCGGGTCGCTCGAGAACGTGCGCAAAGTCGTCGAGGAAACGACGGAGGCCTGGGGCGGGATCGACATCCTGGTGCACAACGCGGCCTCGTTCCTGGGGGCGCCCGTCGAGCGCTACTCGGAAGACGACCTCGAAACGGTGCTGTCGGTCAACCTGAAAGCCTGCTTCCGGTTCTCCGCCGCGTGTATCCCGCAGTTCCGCAAGCGCGGCGGCGGCCGGCTGCTGTTCACCTCATCGGTGACGGGACCGCGCGTTGCCATGCCCGGCACGGCCTATTACGCCTCCTCGAAGGGAGGCATCAACGCCTTCATACGCACCGCCGCGCTCGAATTGGCAGCCGAGAACATCACGGTCAACGGCATCGAGCCCGGCTTCATTCGTACCGCCGCGATGGACCTGCTCGCGGATGCTGAAGGCCTGGAGCGGATGACCCGCTACATCCCGGCCGGCTACATGGGCGCACCCGAGGATATCGCCTACGCCATGCTGTATCTCGCCAGCGATGAAGCACGCTACGTCACCGGTCAGACCCTCTGCATCGACGGCGGCTCGACACTGCCGGAGAGCCCGGTGTTCCTGGACGAACTCGAGGGGATAAAGGAGCTTGCCGGCTCCTGATGAAACCTTCCCTCACCACCCTTGTTGAGAGACTACGATGAGCAAGAAATACGATATGACGATCGACGGTGAGACCGTTCCGGCGGACGACTACCGTGAAATCCGCAACCCCGCGAACCGGGACGAAGTCGTCGGCCTCGCGCCGCTCGGCACCCTCGACCATCTCGAGCAGGCCGTTGCCGCCGCCCGCAATGCCTACGCGAGCTGGCGCCATTCGAGCGACGGGGAACGCGAGGCAGCCTGCAAAACGCTTGCGCAGGTGGTGAGTGAGAACGCCGGCGAGCTGGCAACGTTGTTGACGAAGGAACAGGGCAAGACCCTGAAGGGTCTCGGCGCGGAATTCGAGCTGGGTGGCTGCGCCGCCTGGGCCGGCTACACCGCTTCCCTGAGCCTGCCGATGAAGGTACTGGAGGCGAGCGAAAAGAGCCGTATCGAGCTGCATCGGGAGCCGCTCGGTGTCGTCGCCTCGATCACGCCCTGGAACTGGCCGCTGCTGATCGCCATCTGGCACGTCGTACCGGCCATTCGCACGGGCAACACGGTCGTTATCAAGCCCTCGCCCTTTACGCCCCTCGGCACCTTGCGCCTGTTCGAGCTCGTCTCACAAGCCCTGCCGCGGGGACTGATCAACGTCATCTCGGGCGACGACGAACTCGGCGCCGCTCTCAGCCGGCACGAGGACGTCAACAAGGTCGTCTTCACCGGCTCGATCGCTACGGGTAAAAAGATCATGTCGAACGCCGCCCCGACATTGAAGCCGCTGACCCTGGAGCTCGGCGGTAACGATCCGGCGATCGTGCTGCCGGACGCGGACCCGGAAGCGTTTGCGGAGGGCCTGTTCTGGGGCTCGATGATCAATTCCGGCCAGACCTGCGGCGCGATCAAGCGGCTCTACGTCCACGACAGCATCTTCGACCGGACCTGCGAGGCGCTGGTCGCCTTCAGCCGCAAGATCCCGATGGGCGACGGGCTCAGCGATTCGAACCTTTTGGGCCCGCTGCAGAACGAGCGCCAGTTCAATCGCGTCGTCGAGCTCGTGGAAGACGCCAAGGCACAGGGCGCCACGATTCTTTGCGGCGGTGAGCCGGCCGGCGGCAACGGTTATTTCTACCCGGTAACGTTTGTCAGCGATATTACCGACGGCACCCGTCTGGTAGACGAGGAGCAGTTCGGGCCGGTGCTGCCGATCGTGCGCTACACCGACGTCGACGAAGCGGTCGCGCACGCGAACGGACTCGAGTACGGACTCGACGCCTCGGTCTGGGGCACCGATCGCGAGGAGACGAGCCGCATCGCGGCAAGGCTCGAGGCCGGGACCGTGTGGGTGAACAAGCACGCGGAGATCGCGCCGCACGTGCCGTTCGGCGGCATCAAGTGCTCCGGGCTGGGCGTCGAGTTCGGGGAGGAAGGGCTGGCCGCCTACACGTCGATCAAGGTGATCAACGCGGCGGCGTGAGCCGCCCGGCGCGAGTCCGGACGAGTTGCCAGTGACCTCCCGCCGCGAGCTGCTGGACGATCCCGACTTCAGGCGGCTGTTGAGCCGGCGCAGCCGGTTGCGCTGGAGTCTCGCCGGCCTTCTCACCGCCGCCTACCTCGCGTACGGCATGGCGGGGCTGTATGCGCCCGACCTGCTGGCCCGGCCGTTGCCGGGATCGGCGATATCCTGGAGCCTCGTGATCGGCTACGGCATCATCGCCCTCGGCATCGCCGGTTCGATCTTCTACGTCTGGCAGGTGAATCGCATCATCGCGCCGCTGCAAAAGCGCCTGGCCGGAGAGTACCGGTGACGAGCGGGATGCATCCGACCGCGGTGTGGGTGTTCGTGGCGTTCATTGTCGTGAGCCTCCTGATCACGTGGTGGGCGGCGGTGCGCACGCGCTCCACGGGAGAGTTCTACACGGCCGGGAGCCGGATCGGCGGCGTGCAGAACGGCCTGGCGCTGGCCGGCGACTTCATGTCGGCGGCGACCTTCCTGGGCCTCACGGGCCTGGCGTTCATCGGCGGCGTGGACGCCCTCCTGTTTGCCATCGGCGGGACCGTCGGCTGGGCCGTCATCCTGTTCATCTTCGCCGATCGCCTGCGCAACCTCGGCCGCTACACGTTCGCCGATGTCGTGGCTTTCCGCCTGCACCCGGAGCGGCTCCGCGTGCTCGCCGCGGTAGGTACGCTGATCGTCGCGATACCTTACCTGATCGCGCAGATGGTGGGCGCGGGAGGGCTGTTCCAGACTTTGTTCGATCTGCCGTACGGGCTGGCGGTGGTGATCGTCGGTACGCTGATGACCGTGTACGTCGCGCTCGGCGGCATGCTCGCCACGACGTGGGTGCAGGTGATCAAGGCCGTGCTGCTGCTTTCCGGCGGCAGCGCGCTCGCGGTGCTGGCGTTGATCCCGTTCAATTTCAACATCGGCGAGATGCTCACTCGCGCGGCCGAGATTCATCCTTTGGGTGACGGCATACTCGCGCCGGGCGGCCTCTACACCGAGCCGGTTAGCGTGATCTCCCTCGCGCTTGCCTTCATCGGCGGCACCGCGGGACTGCCGCATGTCCTGATGCGCTTTTTCACCGTGCCGAACGCGCGCGATGCGCGCAAGTCGATCGGCTATGCCGTTACCTTCATCGGCTATTTCATGGGACTGACGGTCATCATCGGGTTCGCAGCAATCGTGCTGCTCGCCGGCGAAACCCAATACGTCGATGCGTCCGGGCGCGTCGCCGGCGGCGCAAACATGACCGCCGTGCACCTCGCGCGGCAGGTCGGCGGCGAGGTTTTCTTCGGCTTTATCGCCGCCGTCGCGTTTGCCACCATACTGGCCGTAGTCTCCGGCATCCTGCTGTCCGCCTCTGCGAGTGTCGCGCACGACCTGTACGCGCGGGTCATACGCCGCGGTGCAGTCGCCGACCGGCAGGAGGTGCGGGTTTCACGGATCGCGACTGTCGCCATCGGCGCATTGGCGATCGCGCTCAGCCTGCTGTTCCGGAATCTGAATATCGGTGTTATTTCCGCGCTTGTCCTTGCAATCGCGGCGAGCGTAAACTTTCCCGTGCTGATACTCGCGCTTTTCTGGCCGGGCCTCACCACGCGCGGCGCACTCATGGGCGGTTCGGCAGGGCTCGTCATCGTCATTGTCCTGACGGTACTGAGTCCGACGATCTGGGTGGACGTACTCGGACACGATAAAGCCATCTATCCCTACGCCTACCCGACGCTGTATTCGATGATCGCCGCTTTCGCGGTGACGATTGCCGTCTCGATGGCGGATCGCAGCCAGCGGGCCCAACGCGATCGAGCCGCCTATCCCGCTCAGCTCGTGCAGAGCGAGATCGGCCAGCCAGTATGAGGACGAATCGACCATGAGTACCGACGACTTGCTCCAACGCCGCTATCGGCTGCTGGGAGAAGGATCCCCGCTCTTTTACGACCGGCCGCTGCACATCGTCCGTGGTGACGGCGTCTGGCTGTTCGAAGCGGATGGACGCCGTTATCTCGATGCGTACAACAACGTGCCGCATGTCGGTCACTGTCACCCGCGCGTCGTCGACGCCATCGCACGGCAGGCCGCAACGCTGAACATCCACACGCGTTATCTGCACGAGAACATTCTCGAGTACGCAGAGCGCCTGACGGCCACCTTCGATGAGTCCCTTTCGATGGTGCTGTTCGCGTGCACCGGCAGCGAGGCTAACGACGTCGCCATGCAGATGGCGCGTCTGTGCACGGGTAACCAGGGGTTCATCGCGACGGATTTCGCGTATCACGGCAACACGACCGCGGTCTGGACCGTCAGCTCCTTCTTCACGGGCAGCGAGGAGCGCGGTCCGGGCGTGCGGACGGTTCCCGCGCCGGATTCCTACCGCGTCCCCGCCGGCCTGGACGGCGCGGACCTGGGCGAAGCTTACGCCCGCACGGTGAAAGAGGCCGTGGACGCACTCGAAGCCGCGGGTGCAGGCGTGGCCGGGATCATCTTCGACACGATTTATTCCAGTGAGGGCCTGCCGCACGTGCCCGCGGGTTACGTGGACCAGGCGATCGAGCACGTCCGTGCCGCGGGCGGGCTCTATATCGCGGATGAGGTGCAACCGGGCTTTGGCCGCATGGGCGATCACCTGTGGGGTTACCAGCATTACGGGGTCGTTCCCGACATCGTGACGCTGGGTAAGCCGATGGGCAACGGCCATCCGATCTCCGGCGTCGTCGCCCGTCCGGATCTCGTACAGGAATTCGGCAGCTCCAGGATGTATTTCAATACCTTCGGAGGCAACCCGGTCTCCTGCGCCGCGGCGCTCGCCGTGCTCGATGTCCTCGAAGAGGAAAAGCTGGTCGCGCACGCGCGCGAGGTAGGCGAGTACGTCCAGCACGCCTTGCGCGAGTTGCAGCAGCGGCACAGCCTGATCGGGGATATCCGGGGGCGGGGGCTGTTCTTCGGCGCCGAGCTGGTCCGTGACCGCGAAACACTCGAGCCGGCTACGACCGAAGCGCGCCGGCTCGTGAACGCCATGAGGGAGCAAGGTGTCCTGATCAGCCGGATCGGCAAGCACGACAATATTCTGAAGATGCGGCCGCCGATGCCGTTTGCGAAAGAGCACGCGGACCTTCTCGTCTCGGTGCTCGACGATTGCCTGAAGGAGCTCTCATGAACGCGGCCGTGCATTCGGACCGGGATGAGAAGCTTCGCACGATGGAAGCGATCGCGCGCCGTGCCCTGCCCCACTGGAACGTAGAGGGCGCCCGGCTCGACCTGCTCAAGTACCGGGAGAACGCCGTCTTCAAAGTGACGGCGGGGGCCGACAGGTTCGCACTGCGCGTCCACAGGCCGGGCTACCACACGAACGACGCCCTGCATTCCGAGCTCCAGTGGATGGAAGCGCTTGCCGCTTCCGGTTTCGACGTTCCGCGTGTAAGGCCGACGATGACCGGCGATCTCTTCGGTATCGTGCAGGCGGACGGCGTACCGGCTCCGGTGCAGGTCGATCTCTTCGAATGGATCGAGGGACGGCAGCTCGGCTCGGTGGAAGCGGGGCTTGCCGGCCAGAACGCCTCCATTGCGGAACTCTACCGGACGCTCGGCACGATCGCCGCCGACCTGCACAACCGGGCGCAGCACTGGCAGCCGCCACGCGGGTTCGTCCGTCACGCCTGGGACGAACACGGGCTCGCGGGCGAGGAACCGTTCTGGGGGCGCTTCTGGGACCTGCCGCGACTCACGCCGGATCGGCGCCGCTTGCTTACCACCGCGCGGGATCGCGTCTTCCGCGATCTTGCGGCGCTTTCGAAATCTCCCGAAACCTACAGCATGATCCATGCCGACTTTTGCCAGGAGAATCTGCTGGTGGACGGCGATCGCGTCCGCCTGATCGATTTCGACGACTCGGGATTCGGCTGGCACCTCTTCGAGCTGGTGACACCGCTGTACTTCCTGATGGATGAGCCGTATTTCGACGAGGTCCGGGAGGCGGTGATCAGCGGCTACCGCTCGCGCCGGGCACTGCCCGACGCCGAGCTGGAGCGGCTGCCGCTTTTCCTGCTGGCCCGCGGTTTGACTTACGTGGGCTGGGTGCACACTCGCCCGGAAACCGAGACGGCGCGGGAGATGACGCCGCAACTCGTCGACTGGTCCTGCAACCTGGCCGAAGAATACCTGCGTGCGCGCTGAACCGCCCTTGCTTCACGTCGGACGGGTATGGCTGAATGACGGCAAGATGCTTGCCGTTCCTGGAGACTACGATGGATAACGAAGAGCAGATTTTCCTGAAGAATTGCTGGTATGTCGCCGCATGGGATTACGAACTTCTGGACGGCAAAAAACTCGCGCGCACGATACTGGAAAAGCCGGTCGTGCTGTTTCGCGGCGAGAGCGGCCGCTATATCGCGCTGGACGATCGCTGCTGCCATCGCGGCGCCCCGTTGTCGATGGGCCGCGTCGAAGGCGATTGCCTGCGCTGCATGTATCACGGCATGAAATACGATCCCTCCGGCACGTGCATCGAGGTGCCCGGACAGGAGCGCATCCCGAAGACGCTCAGGGTGCACAGCTATCCGGTCGTCGAGCGAGGGCATCTCGTGTGGATCTGGATGGGCGACCCGGCGCTCGCGGATGAGGACCTCATCGTCGATTACCCGCCGCTGCACGATCCGAAGTGGCGCGGCCTGCCCGCTTACCTGCATTACGATGCGAACTGGCTGCTGATCGTCGACAACCTGAGCGATCTCGCCCATCTGGCTTTCGTCCACACCAACACCCTGGGGGGCTCAGAGGAATACGCCTACAAAACGAAGCCCGCGACGATAGAACGGCTGGACAACGGCTTCTACCTCGAGCGCTGGCACCGCGACAGCGATCCGCCGCCGTATCACAAGAAGGTGATTCCCGCGTCGGAACACGACAAGAAGCTGGATCGCCGGAACCAGGTGACGATGCTCATCCCCGGTATATTCCTGATGGAGACACTGTTCTCGCCGGCCGGATCCGGAATAGAAGACGGCGCTCGCCAGTACCGGAACTGCCAGTACATGACACCGGAGACCAGGCGAACCACGCACTTTTTCTGGAACTACCTGCACAATTACGATCTCGACAACCCGAACGTCGCGATATCCCTGCGCGACAGCCTGTTCGAAGGCTTTTACGAGGACAAGGCAATCATCGAAGCGCAGCAGGTGCTGCTCGATCGCGATCCTGACTTCCGAATGCGAGCCCTCGAAGCGGACGTGGCGCTGACGCACTTCCGGCAGACGCTCAAGAAACGCATCAAGGAAGAGAACGCGGCCGAACAGGCTCCCGCCAAGCCGGCTGTCAAGACGGCATCGGCCTGATCGGCGCCGCGGCCTTCGCACCGGCAACGATGCCGCTGGTGGCTCACGAGCAGCCAGGATTGACCGGCACACGGCCGCCGCCCGCATGAGCGCTTCCAGGTCGCGCTGGACGTGGTGGCTGATTCGCCTCAGTCGGCGGATCTGGTTTCGCGCCGCCGTTTTCGCCCTGCTCGGCATCGGGAGCGCCCTGCTCGCTGTCGTGCTTGCCCCTTTCCTCCCGAACGACCTGTCGAATAACCTCGGCGCGGATTCAGTGGGAAACATACTCGAGATCCTGGCCTCCAGCATGCTGATCGTGGCGACCTTCTCCCTGCAGACGATGACTTCCGCGTACGCGGCGGCGTCCAGCAGCACGACGCCCCGTGTCACGGAACTCCTGCTGCAGGATTCCACGGCGCATAACGCCTTGTCGACGTTCGTCGGCGGGTTCCTGTTTGCGCTGGCCGGAATCGTCGGCCTGAGTTCGGGCATTTACGGCGATAACGGGCATCTCGTCCTGTTCGTCCTCACGCTGGTGGTGATCGCGATCATCGTCGTTACGTTCCTCACCTGGGTGGAGGCGTTGTCGCATTTCGGCCGGGTGCCTGACGCGATCAACCGGACCGCGAACGCCGCCGCGTACGCGATGCGCGAGCGCCTGCGGGAGCCGTTCCTCGGCGGGCGTCCGGAAGCGGAAGCGGAAGCGGACGGTGTCGAGGTGCTGTCCCCCCGGATGGGTTATGTTCGCAATATCGACATGCGCGCCCTTCAGCTCGTCGCCGAAAAGATCGACGGACAAGTCATCATTGCCGCGTCTCCCGGCACCTTTCTCGACGGCGGCCCTGTGGCGAGGATCAGCGGCGACGACGGCGAGGCGGTCCGGGAAGCGATCTGCGCCGCTTTCGACGTGGGCGATACCCGCACGTTCGACCAGGATCCGAACTACGGCATTTCAGCCTTGGCCGAGATCGGCGTCAAAGCGCTGTCGCCGGCGATCAGTGACCCGAAGACCGCGCAGCGCGTCATCGACCGTTTGATCAACGTGCTCGTCCTGTGCGCAAACTCGCCGACGACGGACCCGCCGCGCTGCGACCGCGTCTTCGTGCCGCCGCTGGACCTCGATGAGCTTTATGCGGACGCGTTCGCGGAGCTCGCGCTCTACGGCGCCTCGGACGTGCTGATCGGGGTGCGCCTGCAGCAGGCGTTCCGAACGCTGTGCCGCACGGGGGACGCCGCGCATGCCCGGGCGGCGCGCGAACAGTCCCGGCTGGCGCTCGAACGGGCGCGGCACGCGCTATCGCTCGAAGCCGACGTGCAGCGGCTGGAAGCGCTCGCAGAACAGGTTCAGGCCGATTCGTAACAGCCGCAGGCGTCCTCTTCGTCTGGCAGAATCCTGCGGTGCTACTCAGTGGCGGCGGTAGTAGCGAAATTTTCCGGAGCGTTCGCGCGGCACCGTCTCGACCCGCTTGATCTCGACGGCGCAGGGTTTGCCGAAAGTCGCCTGCACCAGCTCCTTCAGCTGCTTCGCCAGCTGCTCATCGAAGCCGTCCGCGCTTTCCACCAGCACCTGCCAGTGATGCGCGTCTACCTGGCGGAACAACACCTGCCCGACAGCGCCGGGCGGAGCTTTTGACAGGAACGTGTTCAACTCCGCTCCGAGGGCGGCCCCGTCCACCAGGCGCCCATCCGCGGCGACGAACAGGTCGGCGGCACGGGGCTCGAGGCCGGTGAGCACCGGCTGTGGCCGCCCGCAGGCGCAGGGATCGGGCGACAGGCTTCCGCGATCGCCGATGCGGCAGCGCACCAGCGGCATTGCGCGATTCGTGAGCGAGGTCATTACGAGTTCGCCCTGTTCACCGGGCGGCAGCACTTCGTCGCCACGCATCACCTCCACGTGCACGAGCTCGCTGAAGACGTGCAGGGAACCGGCCGGGCACTCCGCGGCAATTGCACCCACTTCGGTGCAACCGTAGGACTCGATCACCCGCGCGCCGAGGTGGCGCGAAATCTCGTCGCGCTGGAACGGATAGACCTGCTCGCCGTCCAATTTCGCGAACCGGCACAGCGATGCCCCCGCCTGCGGATAACGTGCCCGGACGTGCCGCGCCAGCCGCGCGACGGCGGAAGGCAGTCCCATGCACACGTGGGGCCTCTCTTCCAGCAGCCAGCGCGCCGCCTCGTCGAGCCGCACGGCGTTCAACGCCTTCGTATCGATAACCCGGCTGTGCTCGATCCAGTCCAGGACGAAGTTCCTGCCGCCTCGCATCTGCAGCATCTTCACGCCGATCGGGATGCCGTGCCACAAGGCGGCGCGGTGCTCGCCCGCCAAGCTCCAGGCTGCAGCCTCGGGATCGTAAGCAACGGAAATCGACGCCCCGGTCGACGCCGAGCTGTGGCGGTAGAACATGCCGGCAGGGGGTTGCCGCACAATGAGGTCGCGCTTCCCGGCGCGGAGCACGTCGCGTTCCAGGACCGGCCATGTCCGGATGTCGTCGGAGCCCCCGTGCGCGAGCGCCGCGCGCCAGTCGCCGGTTCCGTACAGCGGTACTTCCGATGCGGCGCGCCTCAGAGCCTCACGGAGGCGCTGGTCGCCCAGGCGGCGAAAGGTCGAGCGGTCGAGCTGCTCCCACTCGCGCAGCTTGCCGACGAATGCGCCGACCGGGCGTCCGCGTGCTGCGTGCAAGCCGAGATAGAGTGTTTCGTGAAATCGTTGCCTGCGGTTTCCACCGGCCGATCGAGGCAATGTCGCTGTCGTCGTTCCCATCCCTCACCCGCTACGCCTGGAAGATCTTGTTCGAAGAGGCGCCCGGCGGGCGCGTGTGTTCGCCCATGCAATGCATATGCCACGAACGGTGCCACGGGCGTTTAGCCCGGCCGCGGCGGCGTTCGAACCTTGCTCGATCGTAAATTGCGCCTTCGGCTTGTAATGATTACACCGGCCTTTTACATAAGCAGGCGACACTGCCATGACCTTCGGTGGCAAGTACGGTCTCAAAACCGGTATCAATATTGCATGTGCAGCAGTTAAGCGCGGCGACGGGGCGCGCTTCGAAGAACATGAAGAAAGGTCGCCGACAACTTTCGTCAGGCCTGCAGACCGGAATCGCGCGACACGCCAATTCCCTGCGGCTTCCGAAGCGTCGGGAAGATCAGGAGAGAAGGAATGCACCACCGAACGATCGGCGTCATGGGACGCACCCTCGACCAGGACGATAGCCTTGGAACCTATGCACGGCGCCTGCTGCACGAACTGTTGACGCAGGACCCGTCCAGCCGCTACGTCATATTCCTTCAGTCGGATAAATCCCGGGAGCTGTTCAAGGCCTTCGGTAACGTGGATGCCTGTGTCCTGCCGTCGCGCCACAAGCTCTGGTGGGACCAGGTACTCGTGCCGCTGGCCGCCCGCAAGTACCAGGTGGATCTCATATTCAACCCGAAGTTTTCCGTCCCGCTCCTCACCCGCCGCCCCTGCGTTTTCGTGCAGCAGGGCTCCGACTGGTACCTCAATCCCACCAACTACCCGTGGTGGGACAACCTGTACATACGCCTGATGCTGCCGCTCTACAGCCGCAAAGCGGCGCGCATGCTGGCGGTTTCCCGTGCAACGGTGGAAGATCTCTCGAAATACACCAGGATCGACGTATCCGACGTGGTGATCAGCGGCGCGGGCGTCGGTCCCAATTTTCACGCCCCCCGTGACACCGGGGCACTGGCCGCATTCCGGCGCGCCCACGGCCTGCCTGACGAC
>DATABW010000204.1:0-1611 GCA_036259375.1 Woeseiaceae bacterium | reverse complement strand
CTGGACGACGACGTCGTCCAGTTCCGCTTCGCGCAGGCGGCGCATACCGTCGCCGGCCGCGCCCACACCCGGCAGCACGACGCGCTCCGCACCCGCGATCACGGCGGCGTCGCGCGTCACGGTGATCGTCGCGCCCAGCCGGTCAAAGGCGTTGCGCACCGAAGCGAGATTGGCGCCGCCGTTGTCGATCAATACCACCGGGTTCACAGGCAGCCCTTCGTGCTCGGAATCGAGTTGCCTTCCCGCACCAGCGCCTGGCGCAGCGCGCGGCCGGTAACCTTGAAGCAGGCTTCTACCATGTGATGCGTGTTTTCCCCGCTGACGTCGAGATGCAGGTTCATCCTCAGCGCATCGCAGAGCGAACGAAAGAAATGCGGAACCAGTTCAGTCGCCAGGCCGCCGACCGCCTCGCGCGGGAATTTGCCGTTGAACACCAGGTACGGGCGCCCGCCGAGATCCAGCGCGGCGCTCGCCAGGGTTTCGTCCATCGGCAGCGTGAAACCGAAGCGGGCCATGCCGCGCCGTTCGCCCAGCGCTTCGTCGAGCGCCTGCCCGAGCACGAGCGCGCAATCCTCCACCGTGTGGTGTTCGTCGACGTGCAGGTCGCCCGTGCATTCCAGCCGCAGCGAGAACCCGCCGTGCCGGGCGAACGACTCGAGCATGTGATCGAAGAAGCCGATTCCCGTCTCGATGCTCTGGGTCGCGTCGTCGTCGAGATCGACGGCCGCCGAGATGCGGGTTTCGCGCGTGCTGCGCGTCACGGAGCTGCGGCGCGGCGCGTCCAGCAGGTCCCGCGCCACGGCGTCCCAGCTCGAACCGCCGCCGTCCGGCCCCGGGAGCTTGAATCCGCGTACGCCCAGGGCTTTCGCCAGCTCGAGGTCCGTCTCGCGGTCGCCGACCACGGCGCTGCGCTCGCGGTCGAAACCGTCGCGCAGGTATTCCAGGACCAGGCCCGTTCGCGGTTTGCGGCAGTCGCAGCCGTCGTGTTCCCGGTGCGGGCACACGTGCACGGCCTCGAACTCGATGCCCTGCGACGCGAACAGGTTCTCGAGGAACGCCTGCACGCGATCGAACGCCGCTTGCGGATAGTCTCCGGAGCCTAGCCCGTCCTGGTTGGTCACCATCACCAGGGCATAACCGGCCTCGCTGAAGCGCCTCAACGCCGGAATGACGCCGTCGACCAGCCGGAATTTCTCCAGGCTGTCGACCTGGTAATCCTCCGGTTCGCGAATGAGCGTGCCGTCGCGATCGACGAACAGCAGCTTACGCATCGACCGGCTCCAGGGCTTGCAGGAATGCGCGATTTTCCGCCGGGCTGCCGATGCTGATGCGCAGGCAGTTCTCGATACGCGGATCGCTGAAGCGCCTCACGCGGATGCCGGCCTCCTGCAGCTGCGCGAACACTGCCCCCGCGTCGTCGAACTCGGCCAGGAGAAAGTTCGTCTCGCTGGGGAAGACGCGGCGCACGGCCGGGTTTGCCGCCAGCCTGCCGGCGACGACGTCGCGTTCGGCGATGATCCGCGCGATGCGCGCCTCCGCGATCTCCAGCGCGCCTGCGGAGAGCGCCGTCTCCGCCGCAGCGACGCTCGGCGACGGCAGGAGATAGGGCGG
>DATABW010000203.1:0-7351 GCA_036259375.1 Woeseiaceae bacterium | reverse complement strand
GTGATCTCCTTGACCGACAGGTCCTCCTCGATGAAGGCCGCGAGGATCGGGTCGAGCACGTCGTAGGGTGGCAGCGTGTCGCTGTCGCGCTGATCCGGGCGCAGTTCGGCTGACGGGGGCCGGGTGATCGATCGCTCCGGTATGGCCGGCGAGACCGAATTGCGGTAGCGGGCCAGCCGGTACACCAGCGACTTGCTGCAGTCCTTGAGGGGAGTGAATCCGCCCGCCATGTCGCCGTACAGCGTAGCGTAGCCGACTGCCATCTCGCTCTTGTTGCCGGTCGACAGCAGCATGCGGCCGGTCTTGTTGGAAATCGCCATCAGCAGGATGCCCCGGCACCGCGCCTGTATGTTTTCCTCGGTCACGTCCACCTCGCGGCCCTCGAAGATCTTCTCCAGGGTGCCGACGGTCGCAGCGTACATGGACTCGATCGGCAGTACGTCATAGCGTATGCCGAGCATTTCCGCCTGGTGCGCGGCATCCTCCTGGCTCATCGCGCTCGTATAGCGGAACGGCATCATCACGGCTCGCACGCGTTCCGGGCCGAGTGCGTCGCAGGCAATCGCGAGCACCAGCGCGGAGTCAATGCCGCCCGAGAGACCCATCACCACGCCCGGAAAGCCGTTCTTGTCGACGTAGTCGCGCGTGCCGGTGACGAGTGCCTCGTAAACGCTCTGCTCCGTGGGCAGCACAGGCGTAATCTCCGCGTGCTCCGGGGTGACGCCGGCCGAGTCCGCCGACAGCTCGAGGCGCAGCAGCTTTTCCTTGAACGGCTCGGCGCGGAACGTGATGTCTCCGGCTGCATCCATCGCGAACGAGCCGCCGTCGAATACGAGCTCGTCCTGTCCGCCGACCATGTTCACGTACACGAATGGAACCCGCACTTCGGCGATACGGGCTCGCACGACCTGTTCGCGGACCTGCTGGCTCTTCACGTCGTAGGGCGAACCGTTGATGGCAACGATCGCTTCGGCGCCGGCGGCGCGGCTCATCGCGGCGGGTGCCGAGCGCCATACGTCCTCGCAGATCAGAATTCCGAGCCGGACGCCGTTCAGCCGGAAAACCGCCGCTTCCTTGCCGGCCGTGAAGTAGCGTTCCTCGTCGAACACGCGATAGTTGGGCAGCATGTGCTTCCGGTAGCGCGCCAGTATCTTGCCGTTCCTGCAGACCAGGCAGGCGTTGTAGATGCGGCCGTCGTCGTATTCCGGATAGCCGAGGAGGATGGCGATGTCACGCACTCCGTCACAGATGCGCTCCAGGGATTCCACGACCCGGCGCCGCAAGCCGGAATGGAACAGCAGGTCTTCCGGCGGATAGCCGCTGATGCTGAGCTCGGGAAATACGACCAGGTCCGCCTGCAACTCGTCGCGGGCGCGATTCGCGTAGTCGAGGATTCTTTCGGTATTACCGGCGACGTCGCCGACAACGAGATCTATCTGAGCCAGCGCGAGGGTAATGTTTTTCGACATCGGAAAGCTTTTTGGGGGTAAAAAGGCGGAATTAAGTCGGCAAAATTAGCAATAAAACGGCCGAATTCGCGCCGGATCAGCCGCTTGCGTTGGTCCGACCCCCAAGCAGGTCTTTGATCGTGCTGCCGAGTTGGGCGGGGGAGCGGACCGTCGCCACGCCCGCGGCGTCGAGCGCCTTGAACTTGTCCTCGGCCGTGCCCTTGCCGCCGGCGACGATGGCGCCTGCATGGCCCATGCGCTTGCCGGGCGGTGCCGTAACGCCGGCAATGTAGGCGACGACCGGCTTGTCGACTTCCGATTGTATGTACTCCGCCGCCGCTTCCTCGTCGCTGCCGCCGATCTCGCCGACCATGAGGATGCCGTCGGTGTCCGGGTCGGCCTCGAAGAGCGCGAGGCAGTCGATGAAGTTCATGCCGCGAACCGGGTCGCCGCCTATGTCGATGCAGGTGCTCTGTCCCAGCTCGCACTGCGTCGTCTGGTAGACGGCCTCGTACGTCAGCGTGCCCGAGCGGGATACGATCCCCACGCGGCCCTTTTTGTGTATGAACCCCGGCATGATGCCGATCTTGCATTCGTCGGGTGTAATGATGCCGGGGCAGTTCGGCCCGATCAGCCGGCAGTCGTAGTCGTCCAGCGCCGCCTTGACCTTCACCATGTCGAGCACGGGAATGCCTTCGGTGATGCAGACGATCAGCGCGACGCCGGAATCGGCGGCTTCGAGGATGGCATCCGCGGCGAACGGCGCCGGCACGTAAATCATGCTGACATCCGCGCCGGTCTCGTCGACCGCCTGCCGCATCGTGTCGTAGACCGGGATTCCGAGATGCGTTTCGCCGCCGCGTCCGGGCGTGACGCCTGCGACCACTTGTGTCCCGTAGTCCAGGCATTGCTCGGCATGGAAGGAACCCTGGTTGCCGGTGATGCCCTGGCAGATGACCTTGCTGTTCTTGTCGACAAGTATGCTCATGACCGCACTCTCAAGCCGCCGCGCCGACGACTTTCTTCGCCGCGTCGGTCAGGTCTTCTGCTGGGATGATGTCTAGCCCGCTCTTCTCGAGTAATTCGCGGCCCTTCTCCACGTTCGTGCCTTCGAGCCGCACCACGACCGGCACCTCGACACCGACCTCCTTCACCGCGGCGATGATGCCTTCCGCGATGAGATCGCAGCGCACGATCCCTCCGAAAATGTTGACCAGGATCGCCTTGACCTGCTCGTTCGACAGGATGAGCTTGAAGGCTTCCGTCACGCGTTCACTGGTCGCGCCTCCGCCGACGTCGAGGAAGTTGGCCGGATCGCCCCCGTGCAGCTTGATCAGGTCCATGGTCGCCATGGCGAGGCCTGCTCCGTTGACCATGCAGGCGATGTCGCCGTCGAGCGAAACATAGTTGAGATCGTGCTCCGCCGCTTCGCGCTCCTTTTCGTCCTCCTGGCTGGGATCGCGCAGCTCCGCCAGGCTTTTCTGCCGGAACAGCGCGCTTTCCTCGATGTTGATCTTCGCGTCGAGCGCGACCACGTCGCCGCGTTCGGTGACGATCAACGGATTGACCTCGACCAGGCTCGCGTCGCACTCGGTATAAAGCCGGTAGAGGCGGCGCAGGAGGCCGGCAAACTGCTTGCTTTGCGCCTTGTCGAGTCCCAGGCCCAGGCTTAGCTGCCGTACCTGGTAATCCTGCACCCCCGCCGCGGGCGAGATGACGACGGTAATAATCTTTTCCGGCGTGTCGGAGGCTACCTGCTCGATGTCCATTCCGCCGGCCGCCGAGGCGATGAAGGCGATCCGGCTCACGGCGCGGTCGACCAGCATGCTGAGATAGAGTTCGCGCGCGATGTCCGAGCCGGCCTCGACGTACACCACGTCGACCGGCAGGCCGTCGGGGCCGGACTGGTGCGTGACCAGCCGGCTGCCCAGCATTTCCCCGGCGTTTCGACGCACCTCGTCGATCGAGCGGGAAAGCTTCACGCCGCCGGCCTTGCCTCGGCCGCCGGCATGCACCTGGGCCTTTACGACCCAGAGTGTCCCGCCCAGCGCCTCGGCGGCTTCTGCGGCTTCGTCGGCGGAACGCGCCGGACGGCCCTCAGGCACGGGAATGCCGTATTCGGCGAAGAGTTGCTTGGACTGGTACTTGTGAAGATTCATCGATTGGCCGGGTGGTTGGAATCACAATGGAGAACGGGCCGCGTATTTTGTAGCAAAGGCGCCTCCGACGCAAAACGCAGCGCGATGCGACGACAATCCGGCATCGGCTGCGTATCATTGCGCCCGGGGATTCGGGAACACCACGGCGACCATGGTTCAGGCGAGAATGGCGAATGCGACTGCCCTGGGCGGCGACGTTCTGCGGCAGCGGCCGCTGGACGAATCCGACCTGACCTGGCGCGTGTTCCGCACCTTGAACCTGTTCCGGCTGCTGGTCGCTGCCGTGCTGCTGGTGCTCTTCTTCGCTATTGGCGAAGACCGCATTTTCGGCGAGCGCTACCCGGCCCTGTTCACGGCGACGGCCGGCGGCTACCTCGTGTTCGCCGTACTCTCTGCCATCGCAATTCGCCAGCGGCTGCCGGCGGGGCCGCTCGCAATCATGCAGATCACCGTGGATATTGCGGCGATCGTCACCCTTATGCACGCGAGCGGCGGCATCGGGAGCGGGCTCGGAGGTCTGCTCATCGTGTTCATCGGCGCGGGCAGCCTCATCGTGCCGCTGCAAGTGCCGGCATTTTTCGCTGCTTTGGCGACCCTGGCGATCCTCGGGGAGCAGTTCTTTTCACAGCTGGCCGGCTTCAGCGACGCCGGCAGCTATTCGGCAGCAGGCGTGCTGAGCGCCATCATCTTCGCTATTTCGATGTCCGCCCGGCCGCTCGCCAACCGGCTGCAGGAGAGCGAAGCACTGGCGCGGCAGCGGGGTGTGGATCTCGCGAACCTTTCCGAGCTGAACGAGTACATCGTGCAGCACCTGCGGGAAAGCATCGTGGTGCTGGACGCGAGCAATCGGGTCCGCCTGATCAATGCCTCGGCTGCACGCTTGATCGGTGCGCCGTCTGCCTGCAACGGCATGCACCTGCAGGAGATCGCCGCGACCCTGGACGAATACATCGCGGCATGGCGCCAGAACCCCCAACTGAAATCGCACCTCGAGTTCACGATGATCGCGGACGACGGCAGCGCCCGTCTCGTCGCGCACCTCGCGCTGCTCGGCAGGAATGACGAGCGCAGCGGGCCGGTCCTCGTATTCCTCGAAGACCCGAGCTATATGAATGCGCGCGTGCAGCAGTCGAAGCTCGCATCGCTGGGGCGCCTCAGCGCCAGCATCGCGCACGAGATCCGCAACCCCGTCGGCGCGATGAGCCACGCCGGGCAACTGCTGGCCGAATCGAAATCGCTGAGCGAGGATGACGTGCGGCTCACGGAGATCATCCGCTCGCACGCGGAGCGGGTGAGTCACATCATCGATAACGTGCTGCAGCTGTCGCGCCGGGAGTCCAGCCGGCCGGAGCGCTTCGAGCTGGCGCCGTGGCTGCGCGATTTCGCAGCCGAGTTCACGAGCACGCTCGAGCTGCAGGAAAACGAGCTGTCGCTGGCCGATGTCCCGCCGGACCTGGAGGTTCGCATGGACCCCAGCCACCTGCGGCAAGTGCTCTGGAACCTCTGCGACAACGCGGTTAAATACGCGAGCGACGCGGGCGGCATCGAGGTGGCGCTGCGCGCCGGCAGAATGCAGCGGACGGGGCAGCCTTACCTCGAAGTCCTTGACCACGGTCACGGCGTGCCGGATGCCAACGTGGATAGGATATTCGAGCCGTTCTATACCGATCGCCACGGTGGGACGGGACTGGGCCTGTACATCTCACGGGAGCTGTGCGAGCTGAATCGCGCCACGCTCGTGTACCAGCGGCGCGACGGAGGCGGCAGCATCTTCAGGATCGCTTTTGCCGATCCCGGCCGCTGGGAAGCCGTAGAGGACGAATGAGCAACGGAATGAAACGGACCGCGCTGGTCATCGACGACGAACCGGACATCCGCGAGCTGCTGAAGCTGACGCTCGGCCGGATGAATGTGAATACGGTGGTCGTCGGGGATGTTACGGGAGCGCGGCGGCACCTGGCAGACGGGAACTTCGACATCTGTCTCACCGACATGCGGCTGCCTGACGGTAACGGACTCGAGCTGGTCGAGTGGATGCAAAAGCACGCTGCCGGGGTGCCCGTGGCGGTGATAACGGCGCACGGCAACGTCGAGACGGCCGTGCAGGCGCTGAAGCTCGGCGCTTTCGATTTCCTGTCGAAGCCGCTCGACCTGCAGAATCTCCGCAATATCGTGGAAAACGCGCTGAAGCTGGGTCGGCGCTCGGGCAACGCCGACGCGCGGCTTCTCGGCGACTCCCCGCCGATGCGGCACTTGCGGGATATGATCGACAAGGTGGCGCGAAGCCAGGCGCCGGTGCATATCTTCGGCGAATCGGGCACGGGTAAGGAGCTGGTGGCGCGGCTGATACACGACACGGGAGCACGCAGCGACGGACCGTTCGTGCCGGTGAACTGCGGTGCCATTCCCACCGAGCTGATGGAGAGCGAGTTCTTCGGCCACCGGAAGGGCTCGTTCACGGGCGCAGTGAGCGACAAGGTGGGACTGGTGCAGACCGCCGACGGCGGCACGCTTTTCCTCGACGAAATCGGCGACCTGCCGCTCCCCATGCAGGTGAAGCTGCTCCGAGTGATCCAGGAACAGCGCGTACGGCCAGTGGGCGCGTCACGCGAAGAGCAGGTCAACGTGCGGATCTTGTCAGCGACCCACCAGAAGCTTTCGGAGCTGGTTGCGAGAGGGGAGTTCCGCGAGGACCTGTATTACAGGATCAATGTCATCGAGCTCCGGGTGCCGCCGCTTCGCGAGCGGGGCCACGATGTGCTGCTGCTGGCGGATGAGATCCTGAATCGGCTGGGCTCCTCGCAGGCCATCCTCGGCGAGGGTGCCCGGGCCGCGCTCTGCCGCTACGCGTTTCCCGGCAATGTCCGGGAGCTGGAAAACCTGCTCGAGCGCGCCGTTACCTTGTGCGCATCCGGCACGGTTACCGAAAGCGACCTGAACCTGCAGGGACGCGACAGCTCGCATGTGCCGGCGGCGGAATTCGGGGAGCTGAGACTCGGCGACCAGGTCGAGGACGTTCAGCGGCAGGCCATCGTCGCCGCGCTGGAAAAAACCCGTTATAACAAGACCGCGGCTGCGAGGCTCCTGGGCCTGTCCTTTCGACAACTCCGGTACCGGATTAAAAAGCTCGGCATCGAATGATCTTATTTGAGCTTCGTCGCCTGAACCTGACAATTTTTGTCGTTTCCTGACAACCCTCGTCCATTGCTGTCGCCAAAAACCGCCAACGGCGTCACATCGCAACTTCAGGTTAATGTCGATAACGCCTTGATAAACAGGACCCTAGTGAGTCATCACGACTTCTGGCATGGGCTTTGCTATGTACCCCTCACAGGCGGTAACGCCGTGCCATTCAATTCATACAAACGAGCATTTCCTCAGGGAGATAGAGAAATGAAGAAAGTCCAACAGGGTTTTACCCTTATCGAACTGATGATCGTTGTCGCGATCATCGGCATTCTGGCGGCCATTGCTATTCCGGCCTACCAGGATTACACGATCCGGGCGCAGGTCTCGGAAGGTTTGAACCTCGCTTCCGGCGCCAAAGTTGCCGTTGCCGAGTACTATCAGAACAACGGTGCTTGGCCGAGCTGTAACGACCTGGCGACGTGCGCGGACAACGCAGGATTACCCGCTGCGACCACAATCACCGGCAACTACGTGTCGCAGGTGGCGGTCGGTGCGAACGGAGTCATCACCGCCACGTTCTCGAACGCGAATCCTCAGGAGGCGATTGCCGGAATT
>DATABW010000202.1:0-6481 GCA_036259375.1 Woeseiaceae bacterium | reverse complement strand
CGGCCGCATCAGGGATGCGGCCGGCGGGGGTTCTGTTAAACTCGCCGCCGGAGGCCGCGCCCGCGACTGAAACCCCCAATGCCGATCATCGACATTGTCATTGCCGCTGCCATAGTGATTTCCATTGCCGTCGGACTTTTTCGGGGCTTCGTCAAGGAAGCCATCTCCATTGTCACACTGCTGGTGGCCATCTGGGCCGCGTTGAATTTCGGCGCGGAAGTCGGCCGACTCGGCGAGGATTGGTTTGATTCGGACGCATTGCAGCTTTGGTTCGGCCGCGCGCTCATATTCATCGCCGTTCTGGTCGCCGGCGGATTGCTGGGTTGGCTGTTGTCGAAAGCGATGCGGCTGTCGGTCCTCAACGGGACCGACCGGACGCTGGGCGGCGTGTTCGGCTTCTGCCGCGGCGCCCTGCTCGTGGGCGTGTTCGTGATCGGTGGGCAGCTCGCGCGCTTTGACGATGACGACTGGTGGCGCGAGTCCCGGTTGATTCCTTACGGTGCGACGGTCGCCGAATGGATTCGCGTCATGGCGCCCCGTGGCGTCGACATGTTGAAGCGGGATCCTGTCCCGGCGGGACCGGCCGAACCGGGGTAATTACGGAACTCAGACCATGTGCGGTGTAGTGGGGATAGTCGGCAAGGGCGCGGTGAACCAGGCGATTTACGACGCCCTCACCGTGCTGCAGCACCGCGGGCAGGATGCCGCGGGCATCGTCACCTGGGGCGCGGACGGCCTGCAGGCGCGGAAGAGCAACGGGCTGGTGCGCGACGTCTTTCACCAGCGCCATATGCTGCAGCTCACCGGCAACGTCGGCCTGGGTCACGTGCGTTACCCGACCGCCGGCGGCTCACAGCCGTCGGAAGCGCAGCCGTTCTACGTCAACTCGCCGTTCGGCATCTGCCTCGCGCATAACGGCAACCTCACCAATTTCGAGGAGCTGCGCGACCTCCTGGTACGTGAGGATCGCCGGCACCTCAATACCGGCTCGGATTCCGAGGTGCTGCTGAACGTGTTCGCCCACGAGTTGCAGGGCCGGACCAACGGCCGCGCGACACCGGAACAGATTTTCGACGCCGTGGAAGCGGTGCACCGCCGTTGCTCCGGCGGCTACGCAGTCGTCGCGCTGGTGGTTGGACACGGCATCGTTGCGTTTCGCGACCCGAACGGAATCCGCCCGCTGATCCTCGGCCAGCGCGACAGCGCGGACGGGCCGGAGTACATGGTCGCGTCGGAAAGCGTGGCGCTCGACATCCTGCGATTCAAAAAGCTGAGGGACCTGCGGCCCGGCGAAGCCGTCTACATCGAGAACGAGGGCGTCCTCCACAGCCGGGACTATACGGGCGAGACGCGCCATGCCCCCTGCATTTTCGAGTTCGTCTATTTCGCGCGGCCGGATTCCATTATCGACAATCTGTCGGTGTACAAGGCGCGGCTCCGCATGGGCGAACAGCTCGCCGGCCAGATCGTGCGCGAGTGGCCGGACCACGACATCGACGTCGTCATCCCCATACCCGATACGAGCCGGACGTCCGCCGTGCAGACGGCGTATCACCTGGGCGTCAAGTACCGCGAAGGCTTCATCAAGAATCGCTACATCGGCCGCACCTTCATCATGCCGGGGCAGGCGGAGCGGGCGCAGTCCGTGCGCCGCAAGCTGAACGCAATCGATCTCGAGTTCCGCGGCAAGAACGTGCTGCTGGTCGACGACTCGATCGTGCGGGGCACGACGTCGAAACAGATCATCCGCATGGCTCGCGAGGCCGGCGCGCGGAAGGTCTACTTTGCCTCGGCGGCGCCGCCGGTGCGCTATCCCAGCGTCTACGGGGTCGACATGCCGGCCGCTTCCGAGCTGATCGCGAACGGCCGCTCGACCGAGGAGATCCGGGAGCTCATCGGCGCCGACCGGCTGATCTACCTCGACCTGCACGGGCTGATCCGCTCGGTGCGGCACGACAACTCCGAGATATCCGAATTCGACACTTCCTGCTTTTCCGGCGAGTACGTCACGGGCGACGTCACACCGGAATACCTGCGGCAGCTCGAAGACGTGCGCAACGATCGAGCGAAGGAACGCGAGAGGAAGTCAAGGGCGCTGGATGCCGAAGGCTCGGGTTCGGGCGAGGACGACCGGACCGACACCGCCGTCGGCATGTGACGGACGGGGTGCCGCGGCGCTCCGCCGATCGACGCCAGCATGCCACTCAAGGTCATGATCATCGACGGACAGCGTGATTTTCGCGCGCTCCTGATGCACCACGTCACGACGCACTGGCCGGATGCCGCGATCAGCTTCTACGATCCCGTCGAGGCCGGCCACCTGCCGGAGGAATTCAGCGGCGCCGGCAACGACCTGGTCCTGCTCGGCGACCACCAGGGCGATCGCAGCGGGCTCCGGACGCTCCGAACCTTCCTTCGGAACGCGTCTTTTCCGCCGGTCGCGTATTTCGGCAGCAGCCCGGAGAGGCGACGGTTGGCGGCCGATTCAGGCGCTGCCGCCGTGTTCGCGCGTAAAGGATTCAGTCACAGCGAGCTGGTCGTGCGGCTGGGCGACGTGCTGCGTGCCCGGCGCCGCGCGTCGTCCACGGCCTCGCTGTTCGTCGGCGACCTGCGGACGGGCATCAGCCCGCTGGTGAAGGGCTATCGTTTCGTCGAGAAGCTCTCGTCGAGCTCGCACTCGGCGGTCTACCTCGCGGAACGGGAAGACGGCGGCGAGCGGGTGATCCTGAAGGTCCTGCTGCAGGTGCCGGACCTGTCAGAGGGAATCGGAGCCTTCGACCGGTTCCTGCAGGAATACGAGATGATTGCCGAGTTGCACCATCCGAACATCGTACGCATCTTCGACCTCGGCGTGAGCGACGAGCATGCGCATATTGCAATGGAGTACCTGCCCGGAGGCGACCTGAAGCAACGCATCCAGGCCGGCATCGCCGAGGAAGATGCGGTCGCTTACATCCGGCAGATCGCGAGCGCGCTGGCCAAGGTGCACGCGGTCGGGATTCTGCACCGCGACCTGAAACCGGCGAACATCATGCTGCGCGACGACGGCAGCATTGCCCTTATCGATTTCGGGCTGGCGAAGCGCATGCGCCTGCAACAGGAGATCACGGGCAGCGGCGAAATTTTCGGCACCCCTTATTATATGAGTCCCGAACAGGGACATGCCGACGACGTCGACGCGCGCAGCGACATCTACAGCCTCGGGGTGATCTTCTACGAAATGCTGACGGGCGAGAAGCCGTTCCGGGCCGCCAATGCGATGGGGATCATCTACAAGCATGGCCACGCGCCGGTGCCGCGGTTGCCGGAGCGGCTGGAGCGGCATCAGCGCCTCGTCGACAGGCTGCTCGCCAAGCGCCCGGAAGATCGCCTGCAGACAGCCGATGAGGTCGCGGCATGGCTGTGAACCAGCAGGCGCCGGCGGCGATCGCGGCGTTTTTCGCGATGAAGACGCCGGAGCGCTGGGTGCGGGAAGCCCGGGGCCGCATCCCCGAGCTGTTGCTCGATCACGCCAACTGCGAGTTGAAAGCCGCGTCGACGGCGCTCTCGCTCATCTACCGGTACCCCGAGCGGCGCGAGCTCGCGGACCGGATGTCCAGGCTCGCGCGCGAAGAGCTCCGGCATTTCGAGCAGGTGATGCGCATGCTGGAGGAATTCGCCGTGCCGTTCGAAAAGCTGTCGGCATCGCGCTACGCGTCGACGCTGAACGGCGCCGTGCGGGCGACCGAGCCGGAGCGGCTACTCGACAAGCTGCTGGTGGGCGCCCTCATCGAAGCGCGCTCCTGCGAACGTTTCGCCGCGCTCGCGCCGCAGCTGCCCGCTCCGCTCGCGGCCTTCTACCGCAGCCTGCTGGCTTCCGAAGCGCGCCACTTCGAACACTACCTCGCCTTTGCGCGCTCGGAGACGAACGTGGACGACGCCGCGTTCGAGGCCCGCCTGGCGGAACTCAAGACGATTGAGGCCGACCTGGTCGCCACCCCGGACACCGATTTCCGCTTCCACAGCGGCATTCCTGCTTGAATCCGTCCAATGTGCGGGGCGTTCCGCTGTAGGAGCCCTTCACACGGGCGACAGCGGCGTCGATCAGTAGGTCGCCCGTGACACGGGCTCCTTACGGGGAGCGCTCCAGCACGCCCAACACCGGCCCGTCTTCGTCCCAGCGCAGGACGCTGCCCTGCTCGTACCAGTCCCCCAGCACGATGCGCATCGCCGGGCGGCCGTCGAGCGGAAACTCGTGAATCGCCGGCCGGTGCGTTTGGCCGTGCAACAACGTCAGGAGGTCGTGTCGGCGAAGAAGGGTCTCCACGGCCGTTTGGTTGACGTCCGATATGGCGAGATCGATGGATCCGCCGTGCGCCATACTGTCGGCGCGCGCCTGCTCTGCGATCGCGCGTCGCTCGGGAACGGACTTCCCGAGCATCCTCGCCTGCCACGCCGGATCACGCGTCACCTTCCGCACTTCCTGGTACTTGAGGTCATCCGTGCAAAGCGCATCGCCGTGACTGAGGAGGACCGGTTTCCCGTACAGGTTCACCGGCGAAGGGTCGCCCAGCAGTTGCACGCCCGTATCGGCGGCAAAGCGCTCGCCGATCAGGAAGTCCCGGTTGCCGTGCATGAAATACACCGGCACGCCGCGCCCGGTGACGGTGGAGAGCGCCTCCTTCATGTCGGCGTAGTACGGATCGGGATCGTCATCGCCGATCCAGTACTCGAACAGGTCGCCCAGTATGTAGAGCGCGTCGGCCGCGGCCGCCTCCGCGTCCAAAAACGACAGGAACTGCTCACCGATCTCGGGCCGGTCGGCTTCGAGGTGCAGATCGGAGATGAAGAGTGTGGTCACGGCTTCGGTTCCTCGATCCCTTACGCGGCCGACGACCATAACAAACGCGGCAGGCCGGCTAAAGGCCGCGCGGCCCGGTGCGCCGCCATCCGGAGCAAGTGGCTGAAATTGACGGGTTCTGCGGGGCTCCGTATGATCGTCCCCCCGCCGGACCGGCCGCGGCCGGGCGGGCGAGCGGCACAGGGCGGGGCATGGCGCAGCCTGGTAGCGCATCTGCTTTGGGAGCAGAGGGTCGGCGGTTCGAATCCGTCTGCCCCGACCATTCGCCGCCGCGCGTGGCAACCGGGTCACATTTCTACGAATTACGATGCGTGGCCCGTCTCGATCGACCGGCCGCTACCAGGTTGCCGCTCGCAACGCTTGACGGGCAGCTCGCCAAAGCAGAAGGTCGTCCTGCGAGTCCGTTGGGCCGGTCCGGCAGGAGGGGGCAACGCTCTACCACCGCCAGCTTCCCGACCACCTGCCTCACAACCAGTACTCGCAATTTTGGAGAATGACGTGACCCGCAATGCCGCCGCAAAACAACGCTCACCCGTAGCCTCACTTCCACTCGACCTGGAGAGAGACAACTTCCTCCGCTCGCTGATTCGTGAGCTTTCCGGAACCCTTCAGGATGTAATTGGATTGGACGAGGCATCCGGCTTCATCAGCGTCGTGGGACAGCGGGTGGGCGAGCAGATCAACGAGAGCTACAAAGCCGCACTGTCGCTCCCGGAACTCTCCCGGGCACAGGTAGGCGAAGTGCTGGTGGACCTGAAGCGGCGGATACAGGGCGATTTCTACATTATCGAGGAGGACGACGACAAGATCGTCCTCGGCAATCGAGCCTGCCCGTTCGGTGACAAGGTGCTTGGGCGTCCCGCGATGTGCATGATGACGTCCAACGTGTTCGGCGTGATCGCCGCCGAAAACCTGAATTACGCCAGAGTGGAGCTCGAGGAAACGATCGCCCAGGGGGCACCGGGATGCCGCGTAGTCGTTCATCTCAAGCCGCCCGCCGACGGAGAAAAAGAAGGTGGGCGCGAGTACTTCAAGGGATAAGCTGCGCCCCAACGAAGAGTTCGTCCAGTTCGCCAATTTGCTCCCAGAGCCAATGCTCCTGGTCACCGGCGACGGTACGGTACTTGCCGCAAACCGCAGTGCCAGCGCTCTCTCCGGCTTTTCGGCCGCTGAACTGGTCAAGCGCAAACTGTCCGAACTCGTAGTCCAGTCATCTGACGTCATCATGCCTTTGCTTCGCACCTGGTCGCGCAGCAATATTCTCCTGCCCGGTACGTTGACGATCATCGGACGCGATGGCGAGCAAACGGCCTGCCGCTGTGAGGGCGCGGTGTTCCGCCCGAGATCAGGCGCACGCCCGGCCGTAATCCTCGTTCGGCTGCTGCGAAAAGCGGCTGCCGTCAACCGGTTCATTGCGCTGAATCAACGGATCGACCAGCTGACCAGCGAGGTTTCGCGCCGTCGCCGCCTGGAGCAGGCACTGGACGCTCAACACGAATGGCTGCGCGTCACGCTGGAGAGCATCGGGGATGCTGTCATCGCGGCCGGCACGGACGGCCGGATCAGCTTCATGAATTCAGTGGCCAGCAGCTTGACCGGCGTCGGGATCGAGGACGCCCTCGGCCGACCGCTGGTCGAAGT
>DATABW010000201.1:0-9256 GCA_036259375.1 Woeseiaceae bacterium | reverse complement strand
CCGAGCCGTAGGTGGAGGATGCGCCGCCGGTGAGGATTTCAACGCGCTCGACCAATGCGCCCGGGATCTGGTTTACATCGGGTGCCAGCACGAACGGGTCGCCAAAACCCATGCGGTGGCCGTTCATCAGCACCAGCGTCCGGTCGGAGCCGAGGCCGCGCAGGTCCAGCGTAGCCGTGCCGGTGGCGCCGTTCGCTTCGTTGGCGGTCAGCTCTGGAGTGATCTGCGGGAGGTCGTTGACCAGGTCCTCGACGCGGGTGATGCCGCGATAATTGAATTCTTCCGCGGTGACCTGGGTGACGGGGCTCGAAATAATCAGGTTCGGGTCGGTCGCGATGCGGGAACCGGTGACGGTGATTTCTTCCAGTTCACCAGGCGGCCCTTGCTCCTGCGCCTGGGCCGAAACCCCTGCAGCTGTCGATACGATGGCGACACTGTACAAAGCGCGATGCACAGCCGTCGAAAGCGACGTTCTTTTCGACATTAGGACTCTCCCAAAAAGATTAAGACTCGCCCCGTCATCGGCATCCCGCGCACCGGTGCTACCGTTGCGCCTGCGAAACACCGCCCTCGGGGGACCAATGGCAGCAACCTTATACCGAAAGTGAATAATGCGCAAACCGTTGCGTTGACGCAACAGGATATCTGTATCAGCCTCCGGGGGCGATCGAATCCCGGGATGAGGCCGCCAGCGCATTCCGGAGCGGGCCGAGCCAGGGTTCGAAATGCCGCCATTGCTCCAGCCCCTCGCTGAAGATCGGCGAGCGAACCTGTTCCGAGCTCGGCGTGCTGACCGGCCGGGCATTCTCGTGAAAATGCAAACACGCCTCCTCGAACGGCAGCCGGCAGTGTTCCAGCAGGCACCGGATCTCGGTCTCCGTATCGCGGACGAGATTTTCATAGCTCACCAGGTGAATTCGGCCCGGAAGCACCGTTTCGAAGTGCATCATCAGCCGGAGGTAAGCGCCGTAATAACTGCCGATGTCCTCCAGGCTGTAGCTGAAGTGTTGCCCATGGGCGAACAGGTGCCGGAACAGCGATAAGCCGCAGGCCATCGGGTGCCGGCGCACGTCGACGATGCGCGCGTTCGGTAGCATCAGGTGAATGAGCGCGACGTTCTCAAAGTTGTTTGGCAGCTTGTCGATGAAGCGGGGGCGGCCGAGCTTTCGCCAGGGACGCGTGCGCTCGAGATACGCTTCCCCCAGTTCCCGGAACTCCCTCGCCTCCATCGTTACCAGGCAATCTGGCCAGATGGCGTCCGCACCGAGCCGGGCCGCCAGCTCGTTCACCAACACCGGCACGTGGGGCAGCTCGGTCGTTCCCTCGACCGCGGAGTGGCTGGCGAGGATCTGCTCCACCAACGTGGAGCCGGAGCGCGGCAGTCCCACGATGAAAATCGGAGCGTCGGACTCGACTCCCCAGCCTTGACGCCCGGCAAAGAACTCGCGGGTGAACAATGTGCACGAGCGCTCTACGTGTTCGTGCAGCGGCGTGGGAGTGTAGGGAGTCCCCCGACGGCGGAGTCTGTTCCCTTCGCTGTAATGCCGGAAGGCTTCCTCGTACTGCTGCCGGTCCTCCAGCGCCTTGCCTGCGGCGAAATGAAAGCGGAGCCGGTCCGCATCGCCGAGCCCGGGATTCTCGAGCTGTTCCAGGATTGCGGCGAGGTCGTCGTCGGAGATCCGGTAGGTTTTCAGGTTCGCGAGGTTCCACCAGGCCTCGCCCGACGCCGGCGCCAGTGAGATGGCGCGCCGATAGGCCTCGACGCTCTCGTCTGAGCGCCCCAGTATTCTCAGGCAATGGCCGAGGCTCGCCTGTAGCCCCGCGTCTCCCGGCCGTTTTCGCGCCAGGTCCGTGTAGGCGGCGGCGGCTCCTTCGTAGTCGAGCAGCTGGAGGAGAATTGCCGCCCGCCGGGTTTCGAGTGCCGCGTCCCCCGGGGCTTCCTGGATGAGCGCCTCGATCTCCCGCAGGGCTTCGCCCGGCCTCGCCTGCCGGACGAGCACGGAGGCGTAGTCCTCGCGCGCCTCGCGATAGGCGGGCGCGAGCCGCAGGCATTCGAGCAGCAGGACCTCGGCATCGGCGAGCCGGCGGACACGCGCAGCCACCTGCGCGAGCAGGCGGAGTGCGACGACATCGCGCGGATGTCCTTCGAGCCGCTTCCGGAGCAGTGTTTCGGCCTCGCGCTCCCGGTTTTCGCGCAACGCCGCCTCTGCGGACTGCAGGACAGGGCTCTGCATTGCGTGCCGGATGTAGCTCGCATACGCGTCGGCGGTTTCGGCGGCCCCGAGCGTCGTCAAGAGGTGCACGAGTGCCAGCCACGCGTCTGCGAAGTCCGGCTTTGCGTGAACGGCGCGGCGCATGGCGTCCAGCGCCTTCTTATCGTCGCCCGTCTCGCGCAAAGCAAGGCCGAGCTGCAGGTGGGGCAACGGGGCTTCCGGGAACTGCTCGCAGAGCGGCCGGAGAATCACGATGGCCGCGGCCGGGTCGCCTGCCAGGCGGCGCGCCATGCCCTGGAACAGCAGGGCCATGGAGTGGCCGGGAGCCTCGGCGAGCACCGCAGCGGCCAGCGCCTCGGCGCGGCGCGGGTCGGTGCCGAGCAGGCGCTCGATTTCGGACAGCCGCGTTTCCAGGGTTCCCGCGGGTCGATTGCTGGAATTCGGGTTCAAAGACAGGGAAGCCGTGACGGAGCGAGCTGGAGATTCTCGGTGCCGTGCCTTTTCATTTCAACCGGGGAGCCGTTCCTCTAACCTTCTGTGCATGAACGGCGACCGCGCACCCTCGATCGACGCCTGGACCGAATACTGGAAGAGCGGCCGTGGCGCGAGTTGTTTCGAAGGCTCGGACGTCGAGGTCCGGCTGAATCGCCTTTGGGAGCAGCTCGTTGACGAGCTCTCCGAAGGCGCGCGCGTGCTCGATCTCGCCACAGGCAACGGTACGGTGGCCGCCTGCTGCGCCGCTCGCGGCCGGGCGCGTGGCATAGGGCTAACGATAGAGGGAGTGGACGCGGCGGCCATTCACCCGGCGAAATACGTGCCTGATGCGCGGGGCGCATTGCGCGACGTGCGCTTCCACGGGAACGTGCGACTGGAGGCCCTGCCCTTCCGGGCTGCGGCCTTCGAAGTCATCGTGTCGCAGTTCGGCTTCGAGTACGCCGCGGAAGAACCAGCCGTTGCAGAGGTTGCGCGCTGCCTCGCGCCCGGCGGCCGGCTGCGCTTCGTGCTGCACGCGCGGGAAGGCGTCGTCGCTCAGGATACGGCTCTGCGGCTGCAGCGGCTGAGGAGCGTTCTCGCAGACGAAGGTGCACTGACGCTGGTGCTCGCGCTGGCGCGCGCGGCGAGCACCGGCGACAGCGCGACAATCGCGGTGAAATCCGCGAAGCTCCCAGCTGCGGCGGAGAACGTGCGCCGGCTGGGAGCCCACCCGCCGCCCGACGATGCGGCACTCTTCTATACGAGCGAATTTCTCCGCCTCTGGGCGCGCCGGGAGCGCTACCACCCGTCCGACCTCCTGCGCTCGATCGAGGACGGCTGGGCGAACGCCCGCGGCGTGGCAACGCGGCAAGAGGAAATGCTGAAGGCGGCGCGCTCGGCATCGGACATCAGCCGGCTTTGCGCACGGTTTGCCGGCCTCGGCCTCGAGGTCGCGGACCCCAGGCAACTCAGGGACGCGCGAGGCGCCTGGATCGCATGGCTTTTGGATGCAAACAAAAAAGGCGGCGAGCCGTAGCCCGCCGCCTGAATCACACCACTTCGCTGTTTTTGTTACTCGAACGCGTACGTGGCCGAGACGAAATAGCGCCGCCCGAGCACGTCGTAGGTTGCCGGATCCGTGTTCGACTGCTGGGCAGACGGATAAATGACCGGATCCTCGTCCGTCAGGTTCGTCACACCGACCCTGAGGCGCAGCCCCTCGAGCGCGTCGCTGAATGTATACCCGAGCGTCAGGTCGACATACTCGACAGCATCCAGCGTGAACTCCGGAATCGAGAAGTCTGTCGTCTCCCCGACGTGCCTCCAGCGAACATCCGCATCGAATCCCTCCCAGCTGTAGCCGAGCGTGGCGGCCCACTTCCATTCCGGCAGGACGTCGAATCCGCTGCTGGCGGTACCGGCGTTCTCCGTGAGCGGTTCGCCCTGGATCGTGGCGTCATCCCAGGTCATCAGGTAGGACGATACCCATTTCGCGCGGAGGAGGCCCGGTCCTGCATCGGTCGAATAGTCGAACTGCAGGTCGACACCTTCCACTTCGAACGCGGCGATATTGGTATCGACCTCGAGAGCATTCGTGATCGTACCGGTGCCGGGTAACCGCTCGAAGAAGTTGCAGTAGAAGTTGTCGTTCGACAGGTCCGGGTTGAACCGGCGGTCGAAGCAGCGCTCCACGAACACGTCGGCATCAATCGAACTGATGGCATCCTCGATCTCGACGCTGTAGTAATCGACCGAAGCCTGAAACCCGTCCAGCACTCCTCCCTGGGGCGCTAAAACGAGGCCCACCGTGTAGGTGTCCGCCGTCTCTTCCGACAGGTCCGGATTGCCGCCCGACAAGCCCTGGAACTGTTCGTTGCTGTAGATGAACGAATCGATTGATCCCTCCGAGATCCCCTGCGAGACGCACAGGGCACGCGCGGCGGGATCGTCCTGCGCACCTAGCACGTTCCCACTGGGGTCATCGAAGTCGTTCGAGCAGGGATCGCCGAGCCCCGTGGCCGGAAAGTTGATCGTCGCCGGACGGAACAACTCGGAGATGTTCGGCGCCCGAACGGCTCGCTGGTACCCGCCGCGGACCATCAGCATCTCACTCACCGTCCAGATGCCCTCGGCCTTGTACGAGCTCATCGTGCCGGCGGTCGAGTGATCGGTGAAGCGATAGCCCAGCGTCGTGTCGAACTGCTGCATGAGCGGCAGGTCGGACAGCAGCGGGAAGTTGGCTTCGACGTAGATTTCCTTCGAATTCGTCTCGCCGCGAACCACGTCCTGGGCATTGAAGCCGACGATATCGGTCCGGACGTTTCCGAATAACGGATCGGCACTCGTCGCCGTCAGCGAAGCGTCCGGCAGGAAGGCGAACTCGTCGCGCTTGTACATCACGCCGACCGCCGACTGTACCTCACCTGCGGGCATTTCGAACAACGGGCCGGTGATGAACGCCTCTCCGACCAGCTGGCGGATCGTGGTGTTATTCGTGGCTCCCTTGGTGAAATGCGCCGCACACGACGGCTGAATGGAGTTGATGCCTAGCGGATTGATCGGCTCGCCGCAGATGGACGCGCCGTGATCGGCTGCCAGCGACAACTGTTCGAACGCGCTGCGAGAGACGTTGCCCTGCTGGAGCTCCGTATTGTCGACGTTGCCCCAGGAGCCGTAGACGTCCCAGTTCCAGTCCTCGACGATGGCCAGTTCGCCGGTTGCGCCCACCATCACCTGGATGACCTCGTAGTTGTTGCTGGCGATGCGGGGCCCGGATTCCACCATCCGCTTCCTGTAGCTGAACGGCGCCGTCGGGTCAGGCCGCGATGCGAGCAACGCCTGGACATCCGCCGGCAGGTTGGGGTTGTCAGGCCGGATGTAAATTCCCGTGATCGGCGTGGGCGCGAGCGCCTGGTCAGCCTGGTAGTCCGCCCAGATCACCTGCGTGTACAGCTCCGTGCTCTCCGTCAGGTCAAAGCCTGCTCGGCCGAAGAACGATTTCCGCTCGAGCGGGAGCAGCAGGTAGTTCACCGGCGCGAAGTTGTAGGTGTACTCGTCGAAGTTCACCGGCTGGTTGGGTTCGTTCACGTCGCCGGTGAAGTTGATCACGGGCGCGGTGTCGAACAGCGAGCCATCGGGGTTGAAGCCGTAGTTATGGCCCGGCACGGCGCTCCCGGGAACGTAGGCCGGATCTTTCGAGGCGAAATACGCGTCGAGTGCCGCCTGGGTCGGTGCGTTGTCCCCGATCGCGTCCCAGCGCCCCTGCCGGATGGTGGCGGAGCCCAGCGGCACGAAAGCGGTGCCGTTCCAGCCGACCGTGACGGCGGCAAAGTCCCGCTCGCCTGCCAGCACGGACTCGCGATCCGCCCAGTTGAACGAACCGAAGGCGTAACCCCGGCCGTCGTCGGATTCCACGCCGCCGGTGATGCCGAACGACAGCGTTTGCCCGTCGTCTTCCGACGTAATGCCGTAATTCGACGTCAGCTCGAGACCCGTGAAGTCGCGGGTCTTGATGTTGACGACGCCGGCGATGGCATCGGAACCGTAGACGGCGGAAGCGCCGCCCGTGATGATTTCGACGTTCTCGATCACCGAGCCAGGGATCAGGTTCAGGTCCACCACACCGGTGGCATTCGAAGGCACGATGCGTTTGCCGTCGAGCAATACGAGCGTGCGCGTGGTGCCGAGGCCTCGCAGCGACACGTTCGCCTGTCCGCCATTGGACGGGTTGTTGGAGGTGGTGGTAATTGCCGGAACGAACTGCGGCAGCGTGTTCAGCACCGTTTCGATCGTCGGCGCGCCGGTCTGCTGGAACAGCTCGGCATCCACAGTCGAGATCGGGCTGGCCGACAGGTAGTCCTGGCGCTGGATGCGCGTGCCGGTAACGGTGATTTCCTCGAGCGCGTCCTCGGGCTCGTCTTGAGCAGCAGCGGGCGCGGTCATGCTAATCGCACCGGCTCCCAATAGCGCTAGCCGGATGGCTCGCGCGAGCGTTGCGTTGTTCATAACTTTCTCCTGGAGAGATGGCTGGAAGTCTTTTTTTTCAATAACTTACATCAACCAACGGTGTACCGAAAAAACAACATCGGCATCCGCCATCGGTGAGTTAACCCCGTTCCGTGGATCAAGTCAAGAATTTTGTAGCGAAAACGCCGCGGATCCGAGGCGAGCCTATTTTTTGAGCCTTAACCGTGTTGCGAGGGCACAACGGTCGATCTTTGTCGGTGGCCGCGGTGTCCCGCATCACAACCTCGCGGGCCATGCTGGTCGAAGTCGGGCGCAGTGAAGTGAGCACGCGCAGGCTTCCATGGGGATGTGTTTTCGACATTGCGGCAAACCGCTTCTGCGGCGTGGAACCGGCTTGGAAGTCGTGTGCGGCTCTTCGCCGCTTTGTATATGATGCGCTGGCGATTTTCAGTTAGTTATAGCTTGGGCACATTCGGATCAGGCCATGAGCTTTCGCTTGAGTACCTCCCTCTCGCACGATGCCCTTCGCGAGGCTTTCAAACGGCAGGGGTTCGTGCAGGTTCCCGAGGTGATGCCTCGCGAAAACGCGGAACGCGTGCACAAGATCATGCTGGAAAGGACGTCCTGGAACCTCGTGTTCGCAAACGAGGGTAAGCACATCGACCTTCCCGGCTCACAGCTGACGTCCATGCCTGCGGGCAAGGTCAAGCAACTGCAGCACGCGATTTATGCCCAGGCGCGCGAGGGCTTCCAGTACTGCTACAACAACTACCCGATCTACGATGCGCTAAAGGCGGGCATGGACGAGGGACACCCGCTGCACGCGTTCTACCGATGGATCAACGGCGAGGACTTGCTGGGTTTCGCGCGCGCCATCACCGGATTTGATGACATCGCTTTCGCCGACGCCCAGGCCACGCGCTACATGCCCGGTCATTTCCTGACGACGCACGACGATTCCCAGGAAGGAAAAAATCGCCGGGCAGCTTACATCTTCAATTTCACTCCAAGATGGTCCGAGGACTGGGGCGGCTATCTCCAGTTGCTGGACGAATCGGGCGACGTCCGCCGCGGACTCAAGCCGACGTTCAATGCCCTGAACATTCTCGCCGTTCCGCAAAGACACAACGTCGGCATCGTCGCGCCGTTTGCAGCCGGCATGCGGCTGTCTATATCCGGCTGGTTCCGCTATGGCGACGATCGATGACCGCTTGACGGCGGACCGCCCGCCAAATTGAAGATCCTGCGCCAGCCGGCATCCATCTTCCTGATCGCCGGGCCGGCTCACGGGGACGTGCTGCTGGCAACGCCCTTGATTGCCTCCCTGCGCCGCGCCTGGCCGAGCGCCGTCATCGATGTGCTGGTGTACCGGGGACAAGCCGGCATCCTGGCCGGAAACCCGGATGCCAATGAGATATTGTCCGCCTCCAAGCATCCTCGCGGCCGCGAATACTGGAACCTGCTGCGACGCCTGCTGCGGAGATACGACCTTGCTATCTCACCCAAGCACACGGATCGTGCGATCGGCTACGCGCTGATGGCGGGGAAATCGCGGATCGCCGTCGTACCGCCGGACCGCGATGCATGGAAGCGGCACGTCACGCAGGCGCACGTGATTTACGATCACTACCACACTCACACGCTAGTGCAGAATGCCGCGCTCGCGGCGCTCCTCGACGTGGAGGAATCCTTCGACGTACGCCTGCCAACTGCCCCCGACGCGGCGGCAGCCGTGAGTCGGCTGCTGCCCGATGCTTTCAAGACCGCGCCCTTCGCCGTCCTGCACCTCAATCCCGGCCTGCCGCACAAGCGTTGGACCTTATCCGGCTGGGCGGCGGTGGCCCGCTATCTCGATTCAAAGGGCTTGCGCATCGTGCTGACGGGCGACGGCAGCCCCGGCGAAACGGTTTACCTCGACGAGGCCATGCAGCAGATGCCGACGACCGTCACCAACCTCGCCGGGCAACTCCGCTTCGCCGACGTCGCGGAGCTCCTGCGCCGCTGCCGGATCTACGTCGGCACTGACACCGTCACCTCGCATCTCGCGGCCGCGGCCGGCGCACCCACCGTGGCGCTCTTCGGTCCCGAAACGCCGCGGGTGTGGGGCCCGTGGCCGCAAGGGGGGCAGTATGACACCACCCCGTTTCCCGGCTACGGCACCCAGCGTGCGCGCAACGTCCTCGTGGTGCAGAGCACGATTCCATGCCCGACCTGCCGCCAGGCCGAATGTCAGCGGCGTTCCGAACGCGGAAGGAACTGCGTCCTGATGCAGAACCTCGGGCCCCAGGACGTAATCGATGGCGTCGCGGGTATGCTGGACGTGTAGGTGTGACAGGTACACTGCCGCATGTGCCGGCGCCTCCGGCACGCTAGAATCACGCGTTCCCGTCAAAGCCGGAGCAAAGCCTACGATGACCAAAGCTACCGCGATTGGTCTCGCCGCCGCATGCCTGATCGCCGGTTGCGCCACGGCGCAATCCCCGTCCGCTGGCGACGAGACCCCGGAAACGCCAGCCCGACTCGCCCTGGATATCGTCGCGAGGCATCTCTCTGTCGAGCCAGGGGAGCTGGAGCTGATGCGAGTAGAGCCGATGCGTTGGAGG